>CAVCYJ010000217.1:0-5204 GCA_963605995.1 Holdemanella biformis
TAAATTAATTTCAGGAGACAGTACTATGAAGCGTGTATTATTAAAATTAAGCGGCGAGGCTCTTGCCGGAGAGAAGAAAACCGGATTTGATGAAGCAACTGTTATCGAAGTTGCAAAGCAGATCAGGACAATCGCAGAAGAAGGTCTGCAGATCGGTATCGTGATCGGTGGAGGTAATTTCTGGAGAGGACGCACAAGTGAAACAATCGACAGAAATAAAGCAGATCAGATCGGTATGCTTGCAACAGTTATGAACTGCATTTATGTATCTGATATCTGCAGATATCTTGGATTAAAGACAGAGATCTTTACTCCGTTTGTGTGCGGTGCCTTCACAAGCCTTTATTCCAAGGATGCCGTAGAAGAGAGCTTTGCGCAGGGCAGGATCGTATTCTTTGCAGGCGGTACAGGACATCCGTATTTTTCAACAGATACAGCTACTGTACTTCGCGCCGTTGAGATCGAGGCAGAAGCAATCCTCCTTGCAAAAGCCGTTGACGGAATCTATGACAGCGATCCAAAGACAAACCCGAATGCAGTAAAATATGATGAGATCTCCATCGAAGAAGTAGTTGCAAAGAAACTGGCAGCTATGGATCTGACAGCATCCATCATGTGCATGGAACAGAAGATGCCGATGCTGGTATTTGCACTGGATGAGAAGGACAGTATCATTAATGCGGTTCACGGTAAATTTGTCGGAACCAGGGTTACTGTATAAGCGGATTTCTTTTTGCGAATATCTGTCTGATATGAGAAATGCAATATGACAGCTTACAGAGAAGTGTAATACAAATACTATAAAAGAGGGAGACGAACCTAATGGATGAAAGAATTCAGAAATATGATGACAAAATGAAAAAGACACTGGCAAGCCTTGACAGCGAACTGGCTACGATCCGTGCAGGACGTGCAAATCCGCATATCCTTGACAAACTTACAGTAGACTATTATGGAGCGCCTACACCATTACAGCAGGTGGCAAACATCACTGTTCCGGAAGCGCGTATGATCCAGATCCAGCCATGGGAATCCAGCCTGATCAAAGGAATCGAGAAAGCAATCCTTGTTTCTGACCTTGGCTTAAACCCAAGCAATGATGGCAAAGTAATCCGTCTTGTATTCCCGGAGCTTACAGAGGAACGCCGTAAGGAACTGGTAAAAGATGTTAAGAAAAAAGGTGAAGCTGCCAAAGTAGCAGTCCGCAACATTCGCCGTGATGCAAATGATGCCTTCAAGAAGCTTGCGAAACAGGATGTATCTGAGGACGAGATAAAAGAGCTTGAGGATAAGATCCAGAAGAGTACAGACAAATACATTAAAGAAGTTGATGCGGCAGTGGATGCAAAGAGCAAAGAAATCATGACCGTATAAGGGAAACGAAAAGGAGAGCTCCATGATGCGGGCTCTCTTTTTGTCTTAATGGGGATGATCTGAAATAAAATAGTTGCTGTTCAATCTGTACACAGTAACATAAAATATAACGGAATAAGAAAAGGAAGCAAGAGAGTATGAATGTACCAAATCATATTGCGATTATTCTGGATGGCAATGGCCGCTGGGCGAAGGCAAAAGGAATGCCGAGAAGCTATGGCCATGTAAAGGGATGTGCAAATCTCGAAACCGTCTGTGATTACATGAAAGAGCTGGGTGTCAAATATGTGACAGTGTATGCTTTTTCCACAGAGAACTGGAAGAGGTCAAAAGAAGAAGTAAACGGCCTGATGAAGCTTTTCCGCAGTTATCTGAAGAAATGTATCAAACTGGCAGACAAGAACAAAATGAGAGTACGCGTGATCGGAGAGATTTCCGCATTTGATCAGGATATTCAGGACAGTATCGTGCGTCTGGAAGAATACTCTGCCAAATATGATGAAATTTATTTCCAGATCGCATTAAACTATGGCAGCAGGGATGAGATCGTCAGAGGAATCCGTAAGCTGGCACAGGATGCAGTGGATGGTAAAGTAAATCCGGAAGAGATTGATGAGCATGTGTTTGAGAATTATCTGGACACAGCAGGAATCCCGGATCCTGACCTTATGATCCGCACAAGCGGAGAATTGCGTCTTTCCAACTTCCTGTTATGGCAGCTTGCCTATACAGAATTCTATTTCACAGACGTAGCGTGGCCGGATTTCAACAAGCCAGAACTGATCAAAGCCATTGAGAAATACAATCAGAGAGACAGAAGATACGGGGGAGTAAAGGAGGAGTAACGGATGTTTAAGACAAGACTCTTAAGCGGAATCCTGCTGGTGATCATTGCACTTGCCACTATTATCAGCGGCGGCTATGTGCTTTTTTTCACACTTCTTGCTGTTTCGCTTATCGGAATGAGTGAATTATATAAAGTAATGAAGGTGCAGGATGGTAAGTTAAATCTGCTGGCAGCAGCAGGATATGCAGGAGCAGTGCTTTATTATCTGGCGATGCTGCTTGATTTTGGGAAATACGGTGTACTGGCGGTTATTTTTGGCCTGGTACTGATCATGTTCGTATATGTATTTACTTATCCGAAATATGAGGCGGTGCAGGTAATGCCCGCGCTGTTTGGAATTGTTTATGTGGCAGTGATGCTGTCATTTATCTATCTGACCAGAAGTCTGCCGGGCGGTAAGTTCCATGTATGGCTTATTTTCCTGTGCTCCTGGGGATGCGATACCTGTGCATACTGTGTGGGAATGCTTATCGGCAAACATAAGATGGCACCGGTCCTGAGCCCTAAGAAATCTGTAGAGGGAGCAGTCGGCGGTGTAGTGGGAGCTGCACTTCTCGGTGTGATCTATGCAGCCGCAACAAATGGACCGGTACTGGAATATGCAGTGATCTGCGCAGTGGGGGCACTGATCTCTATGGTAGGTGACCTGGCAGCATCTGCGATCAAGAGAAATCAGGGAATTAAAGATTATGGAAAATTGATTCCGGGTCACGGCGGGATCCTAGACAGATTCGACAGCGTGATCTTCACAGCACCGGTTATTTATTTTCTTTCTGTTCTGATGATTGAAATTTAACTGAATCAGGTAAGTTCCCTGCTTCAATTGCGAAAAGCAATAAGCAGTTATTCGGTTATGAGCAAGTAGCAAAGCGGATTGCGAATATCCGCTTTGATGAATATGGAAACGAGGTATTATATGAAAAAAGTAGCGATTTTAGGCTCTACAGGTTCTATCGGAACACAGACATTAGACGTAGTCCGTGCAAACGATGACCTGGAAGTAGTCGGTCTTGCGGCGGGAAGCAACGTAGAAATGCTGGAGAAGCAGATCCGGGAATTTCATCCGAAGCTGGTTGCGGTCTGGAAAGAAGAAGCTGCCAGAAATCTGGAAACAAGAGTCCGCGACCTTGATGTAAAGATCGTAAGCCAGATGGGGGGGCTGATTGAACTTGCCAGAATGGAGGAATCAGACATTCTGGTGACAGCCATCGTAGGAATGATCGGGATCAGACCTACCATGGAAGCAATCCTTGCAGGCAAGGATATTGCCCTGGCGAACAAGGAAACACTGGTAACAGCCGGACATCTGATCATGCCTCTGGCAAAACAGTTCGGTGTACAGATCCTGCCGGTAGACAGCGAACACAGTGCTATTTTCCAGGCACTTCACGGAGAAAAGAGAGAGCAGATACACAAACTTCTGATCACAGCCTCCGGCGGACCTTTCCGCGGAAAGAAAACCGAAGACCTGAAGAATGTAACCCTGGAGGATACACTGAAACATCCAAACTGGGTAATGGGACAGAAGATAACGGTAGATTCTGCCACTCTGGTAAACAAAGGCCTGGAAGTCATGGAGGCCAGATGGCTCTTTGACGTAGATCTGGATCATATTCAGGTTGTGGTCCAGCCGCAGAGCATTATTCATTCAATGGTAGAATTTGAGGATGGTGCAGTGATGGCACAGCTTGGGACACCGGATATGAGACTTCCGATCCAGTATGCACTGTGCTATCCGGACAGAAGATTCTTAAAAGGTGACAGACTGGATTTTCATATGCTGAAACAGATCACATTTGAAGAACCGGACAGAGAGACTTTTAAGGGACTTCCGATGGCAATCGAAGCTTCGAGGGCAGGCGGCAGTATGCCGACAGTCTTTAATGCGGCGAATGAACTGGCAGTCCGCAAATTTCTGCAGAGAAAAATTGGTTTCCTGGATATTTACGAGATTATCGGGCAGTCTATGAGCAGACATACAGTAGTGGAGGAACCGGATCTGGATCAGATTCTGGAAATCGAAAAAGAAACTTATCAATGGATCGAAAGCAGGTGGTAGATTGAAAATTATTATTGCAATTGTCATATTCAGCGCAATCATTCTCTTTCATGAACTGGGACACTTCCTTTTTGCAAAGCTGAACAAAATCGTTGTCACTGAGTTCTCTCTGGGAATGGGTCCGAGGCTTCTGAGCTTCGAAAAAGGCGGTACCAGATATTCCTGGAAGCTTTTGCCTATCGGCGGTTCCTGCGCAATGCTGGGAGAGGATACGGATATAGAGAATGAGCCGGGAACCTTTAACAGTGCGTCTGTGTGGGGCAGGATTTCCGTAGTTGCCGCCGGACCGGTATTTAACTTTATCATGGCATTTGTGCTGTCTGTGATCATTGTAGGTGCTGTGGGATATGAACCTTCGAGAGTGCTTTCTGTCAAAGAAGGTTCTGCCGCTGAGACAGCAGGGCTCAAAGAAGGCGATATCATCACCAGTTATCAGGGATATCACATTGACCTTGGAAAAGATCTCTATGTATATTCCTATCTGAATGAACTGAAAGAGGGAGACACCATCCATCTTACAGTTAAACGTGATGGAAAGAAACTTGATATTTCCTACAAGTCAGATACAAATGTCAGATATCTTCTGGGCTGCAATTTCAGCGGGGATGATAGCTCTGCCATGACTGTGGAATCCGTAATGGATGGAATGCCTTTGCAGGAAGCCGGAATGCAGGCCGGAGATGTGATCACTTCCATAAATGGTGTACAGATTGCAACTTCAGCAGATTATCAGAACTATATCAGTGAGAATCCGCTTACAAAAACTCCGGTAGAGCTTACCTATACCCGTGACGGACAGGAATATGATATTACTGTTACTCCAAAAGAATACCGTACGGCAGAATCTGGTTTTACTTACAACATATACTGTGAGAAAACAAAAGGTCTGGGAATCCTCAAATATAGTGCAGTGGAAGTGAAGTA
>CAVCYJ010000218.1:0-5172 GCA_963605995.1 Holdemanella biformis
ACTCCCGATTTGCCCACCTGCGGGCTCAACATCATTCCTAATTCTTTAAGTGTAGCTTCCGGATACTGCATCCGGAGTTCTGCAATCTGTGCAAGACCATCATTAAGCTGCTCAAAACCCAGTTTCTGCCTGATCAGTTTAATGTCCTCCATTTGCTTGACAGCTGCATTGACTGTTTTATTAATGTTCGCAGTCTCACAGTTGACTTTTCTGTTTACTGAATTTCTCATTTCCTTCAGTATACGGATATTCTCCAGGTTCATCAACGCTACGTTGGCTTCCATTACAGCAAGCATGTCGACGATCTGAGCACCTTCTTTCACATAGACCACATATGATTTCTTACGCTGCACGATCTTCGCATCTACTGAAAAACTGCGGATAACTGTCTGTAACTGTTCTGCTTTTTTCAGCTCGGGACACACAATCTCAAAATGATATCCCTTCTCAGGATCACTGATCGAACCTGATGCCAGAAAAGCCCCCCTGATAAACGCCCGCTTACAGCAGCTCTGCTGTACTGCCAGCATATCAGCCAGCATAAGCGTATCATGGTCAGTACTGTCCGTGACCAGCTTAAGTGCCTGAAGTATTACCTGGATTTCTTCCCGGGCTGATATATTGATCACACATACCTTTCCCCGTTTCAGGTGACTGTTTTCACGTACAGATATCTCTGTCTCTATATTAAAGGTTTTTTGTAATAATGTAAAGCACTTTCTTGCAACTACTTCATTTTCCGTCTGGATCCTCAGTATATCTCCCCCGGAAAAATGTACCATTCTTCCACAGGCTCCTGTAATGGCCGCCAGTTCCGCAATCCTGCAGTGTCTGGCTGTTCCGATCTGTCTGGAAAGTTCCTCTTTCACCATCCCTGAAAAAGACATCTCGCCCGTATCATCCTTCCTGTTTTTTTAGCAGACGGTCTTTCTCCACATCTCTGTGTTCCAGTCTGAATCCATATTTCATATTCGCCGAAAGCCTGGAATACAGTTCCCGCGCAAGTGTAACAGAACGGTGCTTACCACCTGTACATCCGATTGCGATCACCAGATTTGTCTTTCCCTCTTTCACATAATTCGGAATAAGAAAAGAAATCATATTCTCCAGCTTATCAGCAAATTCCTTTGCAATATCGCAGTCCATTACATAATTAAAAACTCTCTCATCAAGACCTGTCAGCGGTCTGAGTTCGTCCACGTAATACGGGTTCGGAAGAAAGCGCACATCAAATACCAGATCTGCGTCAGCAGGAATTCCATATTTAAAGCCAAAGGATAATACAGAAATCATCATATTGCAGAATTCCTGATTTTCCACAAAAATTCTTTCTATCTCCTGTTTCAGTTCTCTGGTCAGAAGATGACTGGTATCAATAATATAGTCTGCATGCTCTTTCAAAAATCGCATCTTCTCTCTTTCGAGACGTATCCCATCATCTATTCTCCCACCCATTGCAAGAGGATGGCTTCTTCGTGTCTCCTTGTAACGCTTCACAAGCACACTGTCCTGCGCATCCAGAAAAAGAATTTCAAATTCATATCCGGCTTTCTTCATTCTGTCCAGTACAATCTCCAGTTCATCCAGTGAACGTCCGCTTCTCGCATCAATTCCCAGTGCTACATTCTGCACATCTTCTCCGTGTATTTCCGGCATCACTGACGCGAATTTCTCCAGTAACGGAATTGGCAGGTTATCAACACAAAAATAATTCGCATCCTCCAGCATTTTCAATGCGGCAGTTTTTCCGGCACCTGACACTCCTGTAACAATCACAAAACGCATCTCTTATCTCCTGTCACTCCATATTCAGTCCAAATGTATCTCCAAAATCTCCCAGAAATTTCACTTCCGGCTCAAGAGTCACACCAAACTGTTCTTTCACTTTGTCCTGTACATCCTTCATCAGTCTGCATACATCTGCTGCAGTAGCATGATCCTTATTGATCACAAATCCACAATGCTTCTCTGACACCTGCGCACCGCCTGTCTGATATCCCCTGAGTCCTGCATCCATGATCAACTTCCCTGCAAAATATCCTTCCGGGCGTTTGAATGTGCTGCCGGCACTTGGAAATTCCAGGGGCTGCTTGTTGATTCTCTGTTCCGTCAGTTCTTTCATCCTCATCCTGATCGTCTCCTGATCTCCCTGTTCAAGTTTGATCACAGCACCCAGCACCAGATATCCCTGTGTCTTAATTATACTTGTGCGATATCCCATCTCCAGTTTCTCTGCCGGAAGCGTCAGAATTTCCCCATCCCCGGTCATAACCTTCACTTCCTTCAGGACATCCTTCATTTCTCCGCCGTAAGCACCTGCATTCATAACTACAGCACCACCCAGTGTTCCCGGGATACCTCCGGCAAATTCAAAGCCTGTCAGCGAGACATTTCTGGCAGCTGATGCGATCTGCGATAACAGGGCTCCCGCATTTGCACGGATTTCAGTGCCTTCCACTGTAATCTCACCATAATTTCTGTAAAGCTGTATGATCACTCCCCTGTAGCCCTCATCACTCACCAGAAGATTACTGCCGTTTCCAAGAATAAAGTACGGCAGGTTATCCTCCCTGCATATTCTGATGATTTTTTTCAGTTCTTCCGGGGAAGAAGGTGTCAAAAAATAGTCTGCAGGTCCGCCGATACGAAAGGTTGTATGGCGGTTCATCGGTTCATTTATTTTTACCTGTGCTTCTCCCAGCAGTTCGTTAAATTTCTCTGTCATATTCTGATTCACAGATTCTATTCCTCTATCTTTCTATATTATTCTGTCAGCCTTCTCCGGTCTGTCTCTAACATCTATGTGCATCATTATACTCTCTCTCTTCTCAAAAGTACAGTTCTTCGTATACTCTGTCAGGCGGATATTCGCAATTGGAGCAGGGGACTTGCCTGATTCGTTAAAATCGATGTATATAATTTTATAATTTTGCCATACTACTTATTACCATATACAGCACTGAAATTTCATACAGACAGACCCCTGCCCATTGCTTTTCGCATTGCAGCAGAAAGGACCTGGCTGGTTTGATCAACTTATCTCAGGAGGCACCTATGCTGCAGCAGATTTTTCTCGGATTTATCGGATTGTGTTCCGGTTTTATCATTGCAGGAGGACTGACCGGTCTTCTGATCGGACTTTCCATCATTCCCCGTTATGCCGGCATCACTCATACTCAGGATCATATTCTTCTATACGAAGATATCACTCTGCTCGGAACGGAACTCGGAAATCTTTTTTATCTTTTCCACTGGAGCTTTCATCCCGGCATTCCTTTTCTGATCCTGTACGGACTCTTTTCCGGCATTTTCCTCGGAGGATGGATCATGGCACTTGCGGAAATGGCAGACGTTTTCCCCATCTTCGCACGGAGGATTCGTTTCCGTAAAGGTCTCTCTTTCACGATTCTGTGTATTGCCGCCGGCAAAACAGCCGGGTCACTGATTTACTATTATAACGGATGGCTTCCATGATTTCCAGTTAATTTTCATTTATCCAAAAGAAAGGATTTATCTATGTCAGAAATGAATCAATATCAGAAAAATCAAAAGCAATACGAAGACTATGTAAAAAAAATCACTCCCGTACACAGTCTGTTACCAAACATGTGCAAAGCTTTCTTCACCGGTGGAATCATCTGTATGTCCGGTCAGTTTATTTTAAATTATGCAGCAGTCCTCGGTCTGGATAAAGACACCTCCGGTTCCTGGTGTTCTCTTATTCTGATTCTGTTAAGTGTTGTCCTCACAGGCTCCAATCTTTATTCTAAAATCGGGAAATTCGGAGGAGCCGGCGGACTTGTACCAATTACCGGTTTCGCCAATTCTGTAGCAGCTTCCGCTATTGAATACAAAGCGGAAGGGCAGATCTTCGGTATCGGCTGCAAGATTTTTACGATAGCAGGCCCCGTAATTCTTTATGGAATTCTGAGTTCCTGGATTCTCGGCATTATCTATTATCTTTTTAAATTCACAGGAGGTTTGATATGAACAGACAGATGACATGCGGCACTTCAAGCATTGCTTTTTGCAGCCCTGTCTTTATCCAGAGCTGTGCCTGCGCTGTCGGGCCAAAAGAAGGGCAGGGACCGCTTGGATCCGGTTTTGATATTGTAAACAAAGACCCCTTGTTAGATGAGGACACATGGGAAGCTGCTGAGAGTGCCCTGCAAAAACAGGCTGCAACTCTGGCAATCCAGAAAGCCGGTCTGGATACATCAGATATCCGTCTTCTGTTTGCCGGTGATCTGCTGGCCCAGACTGTTGCTTCATCGTTCGGGACAGCCGGTCTGGGGATTCCTTTTTACGGACTGTTTGGTGCCTGCTCTACTATGGGAGAATCCCTTTCCCTGGCCTCCATGTGCATTGCCGGAGGGTACGGCAGTCATATCCTGTGCACCACCTCCAGCCACTTCGCCAGTGCAGAAAAAGAATTTCGTTTTCCCCTGGGATATGGCAGTCAAAGACCCTTATCAGCTACCTGGACGGTTACCGGTGCCGGAGCCTGTGTACTTGGATGCGAACCTCCTGCAAAATCAGATTCTCCAAATTCCTGCGCCGGCTCATCCGAAAATACAGCAAAATGCGCCGGTACTCTCAGAAATCAAAATATCTGCGCTGTCATAACAGGAATCACAACCGGCAGGCTTATTGATTTCGGTTTCAGGGATTCTTTTAACATGGGTGGCTGTATGGCACCGGCTGCCTGCGATACCATTGCACAGAACTTCCGGGACTTCCATCGTACTCCCGGGGATTACGATGCCATCTTTACCGGAGATCTCGGAATGGTAGGACAGAAAATCCTCTTTGACCTTCTCTCAGAAAAAGGCTTCGATATTTCTTCCAGGCATCTGGACTGTGGTATGCTGATCTACGATCCCGAAACTCAGGATACGCATTCCGGCGGCAGTGGCTGCGGATGTGCTGCCACAGTCCTTGCCGGACATATCCTTCCCGAAATCATAAAAGGCACCTGGAAGAGAATATTATTTGTCCCAACAGGTGCTCTCTTATCAAAAGTCAGCTTTAACGAGGGTGATTCTATTCCCGGTATTGCTCACGCAGTTGTCATCGAACAATATCAGATACCAAATGCTCCGTGATACAAGCAAGTCCCCCACTGCTTATTGCTTTTCGCAATTGAAGCAGGGGACTTACTTGATTCGGTTA
>CAVCYJ010000219.1:0-5150 GCA_963605995.1 Holdemanella biformis
GAGTTTTATAACCTGTGAAATCTGGATTATTTGGTAAACAGATCAACGAGATCCTGAGCATCATCGTAGCCCTGGCTCTTGAGTTCGTTTACGAACCAGTCATCTACACCGTCAACGGCTTCCTTGAAGGAGTCGATGTCCATGTCTTCTTTCTCTGTAAATGTTACATCATTCTGGCTGGACCAGCGTTCTCTGATCTCGTCATCTCCGGAACGGTTGATGTAACGCTCGTATTCAACAGCTTTCTGTCCTGCTTCGTCTACTACAGCCTGCTGCTCGGCAGTCAGTCCGTCATAGATATCCTGATTGATACAGAAGAACAGACAGTCATAAATCGCATCCCACATAGAGCAGTAAGGCTGAACCTCCTGAACGCTTGCAGCATCGATAGCCGGAAGCGGGTTCTCCTCACCTTCAACAGTGTTCTGCTGGAGAGCTGTATAAGTCTCGGACCAGTTCATGTTTGTGGCATCAGCACCCCATCTCTTGTAGCATTCCATCAGAAGGTTGGAGCCTGCCACACGAACCTTGAGGTTCTTCATATCATCAAGAGTCTTTACTTCGTGCTTGCTGTTGGTCAGTTCGCGGAAGCCGTTCTCTGCGATACCCATGCAGTGGAGTCCGTATTCACTGAGGATTTCTTTCAGCTTCTCACCGGCCTCACCGTCGAATTTCGCATCTGCGTCATCATAAGAATCATAGATGAACGGAAGAGATACAACGTTGAAACGCGGGTCAAATGCGGAGTAGATCAGGTTGGAGTGCATGGAGATCTGAACCGGATCGCCATTCATCAGAGCCTGGATACCTTCGGACTGGTTACCGTTTGTCAGCTGGTCGGCTGCGTAAATATTGACTTTGACTTTGCCGCCTGTGGCTTTTTCCATCAGCTCACCGAACTTACGTCCGCCGTCCGCCCAGGTACTTGTTTCAGTCGTGGAGCAGGCGAAGTTCCAGGTTGTTTCCGGCCAGTCAAGGTCGCTGTAATCTGCAATTGTGTCAAATGAATTATTACCATCTCCCGCATCCTTGGCTGTTGTGTCAGAGGAAGAGGAGGACTGATCACCTGTGTAAGAGCCTTCTTTTGCAAGTGCTTTCGGAAGGAAAGTGGAGGTGACCGGGATGTATGTAACGATCAGGAGGACTGCAACGCAGGCTGCGATCATCGGAACAACTGCCTTTGAAATCTCCTGAAGAGTAACTTCCAGACCTTTTTTGATCTTGATACTGATCGCAACGAAGAGGTTGACACCTACAGGAGGAGTTACCTGTCCGATCGCAAGGTTTACGGTTGCCATTACACCGAATGCCACAACGTCATATCCGAGTGCTTTACATACAGGAAGCATGATCGGGACGAAGATGTACATGGCGGAGTTTGCATCGATGAAGCATCCTGCGATCAGGAAGATGATATTTACGATCAGCAGGAATACGAACTGGTTGTGCGCAATATTTGCCAGTAATGTGGAAGCTGCATCTGCGATACCGAATTTCGTACATACAAAGGAGAACAGTGATGCACTGGCAACGATCAGCATGATTCCACCGGTTGTCTTGGCAGAGTCAACGAGGATGTCAAACAGATCACGGAAGCTGACTTCACGGTAGATGACCATACCTACAAAGAGTCCGTATACTACGGATACTGCTGCGGCTTCAGTTGGTGTGAAGATACCGCCGTAGATACCGCCGAGGATGATGACTGGCATCAAAAATCCCCAGAAAGCATCTTTGAAAGTATCCCAGCGTTCTTTTCCGGTAGCTCTCTCTCTGGATGGCTGGATGTTGTGTTTCTTTGCTTCAAGCAGTACCACGATCACCAGTGCCACGCCCATAAGGAGTCCCGGGACAATACCTGCCATGAACATATCTGCGATGGATACGCCTGTGATGGATGCGTATACAACGAAGGCGATACTTGGCGGGATGACGATGGCGATGGAACTCGACGTAGCCATCAGTGCTGTGGAGAATGGTGCGGAGAAACCGCCCTGTTCTACCATGGCAGGGATCAGTACGGCACCGAGGGCTGCAACTGTTGCAGGGCCGGAACCGGAGATCGCGCCGAAGAAGCAGGCTACGATAACACATACGATGGCGATACCGCCTTTTTTGTGGCCTACGCAGGTATCAACGAAATTGATCAGTCGTTTGGAGATACCGGCTTTTGCCATGATGTTTCCTGACAGTACGAAGAATGGGATTGCCAGGAGCAGGAATTTGCTGATTCCTGAGTACATATTTGTTGCCACGATCGTCAGTGAGGTGCCGGAGTAGAGGATTGCGCATACGGAGGAAAGTCCGAGGCAGATCCCGATCGGCACGCCGAGGATCAGGAATATGAAGAAGGAGATAAATAAGATTGCACTGATCATTTATTTGCCCTCCTTTTTATCTTTGGTACAGAAGTCCAGGCAGAATTCGATGAAATGTAAGATCATGCATCCTGCACCGATCGGCACGAAGGACCAGAAGATCCATTCAGGCCAGTTTAATACGAAGGTTCTCTTGCCGTTTTCCAGCTGGGTGATTACTTTGTCCATGCCATATTTGAAAAGGATGACGCTGAAGATAAGGCTCAGGACTGTGATCAGGATTACTGATGGTTTTTTCAGCTTTTCCGGAAGACGGTCTGTGACGAGTGTCAGGCTGACCAGCTCTCCTTCGCGGCAGGCGAGTGCTGCTGCGAGCAGTGTGATCAGAACGAATACCGCTACTACGAGTTCTTCTGTAAAAGACCACGAGCGGTGAATGACTTTTCGGGAAAATACATTTCCGACAGTCAGCACCAGGATCAGCAGTGTGGAGATCACAAGGACGATCTTTTCCACTGCGGCCAGTGCGTTCATGATTTTTTTGTAGATTTTCATGCTCTCTACTCCTCTCAAAAAATTTGCTGCTGCTTTTTGGAAAGCAGAAGTAGTACCGGTTTCAGATCTGGCAGTCTGGAAAGGAAGCTATGTCTCGTATGTCAGGGATATTTTGACACAAGAAAGAATCCTGCCCGGAGGGCTTTTTATATCATAGAACATTACGGAGTAATTTTTTATGATATAAAAAAAGTCCGCCCCACGCAGGGACGGACATATGATATTCCGCAACCACCCTGTTTCACCATTGAAACAAGTACGATTCTGCAACGTACCGATATACGCGGCTCCTGTAACGGGGAGCGGTCGGGAATGCTTACTGTGAAGTGTGTGTATTCACGGGTTCGGCTTTCCTTCTCGGGGATGATATTCAAAACAGGTCTGTCACTGCATTTCACCGGACTGCAGCTCTCTGGGGGCAGATTTGGCTGTCTTTACTTGTTCCCTTCACTGAATTTGTGTGATGTTAGTTTAGCTGATTAAAAAGCTAAAGTAATTTTAACTCCGTTTTGGGGTGGAGTCAAGAGGGTTTTTGGGATCTGGTCTCGTTCTACAGTTCTTCAACCATACATGAGTGTTCTTTTGTCTCTTTCTCATAGCTGATTCCCACTGCCAGGATCCGTCCTGTATATTGAGATTTTTCGGCTGTTTTGCCTTTGAAGCGAAGTGCGTATTCTTTTTCTTTTATCTGTTCGATTGCTTCTTTGGGCGTATGATTTACTTTTAATTCCAATATAATACAGTCCTGATCATATCTTACCGGATAAAATATGAAATCTACATATCCTTTACCGGCTTTATCTTCCCGTTCAACTCTGTACTGATCTCTGGCTGCCAGATACACAAGATTAACGATCGCCGAAAGTTCCGTTTCATTATTATAGGATAAAATTGGCACTTCAGTATTATGTGCATATTGAATAATATTTGCCATGGTTTCTGTATCCCCTGCAAGAGTAGCCTGCAGCATCTGAGTGGAAATATTTGCAAGGCGATAAACATATCCCAGCGATTTCTCTTTTTTCATCATCGCAGCATAGCTTCCCATAAGCTCTTTATTTGGAATAAACACCATCCCGCTATCATAGGTCAGGAGTCCATATACAACCATTGCGGAATATATTTCTTCTTTTGTTTTTAATTCCTGTGCAGTTGCTGCATATTCCTGTATCCCTGACGGTATTCTTTCTCCGGCAAACATTAATGTAAGGTCGTTCTGGATTTCATCTATGTTGTTTTTGAGATATGTGAAGACAGAATCATATTTACCGGAGCTTACCCAGTAATTGGAGAGTTGATTATCTGTCAATGCACACACTACTGAGCGTGGATTGTACAGTCTTTCACCGGATGCCGTGTGATATCCGTCATACCACTCCCTCAGACTGTCACGGGTAATCTGTGGTTTTTTGGTATATTTTAAATATCGTTGATAAAGAATATCTACTTCGTCATCAGAAAAACCAAAGTATTCACTGAACCGGACCCGGGTGGCCATGTTATATTCCAGAAACATATTCAGCTCAGAGCCGTCAGAATATTTTGCAATCGGAAGAACTCCTGTCATATATGCCAGTTCCACGTAGCTTTGTCCCTTTAGTAAAAGTTTCAGAAAGAGCAGGTAATTTTCCCTGTCTTTTTCTGTAATAAAGTCCATATGAAAAACGGCATCCCACTCATCTATTACAAAAATAAATTTATGGCCGGTTCTGTTAAATACCAGGGACAAAATATCCCAGATTGCCATGTCTGCTTCCGGATCAATTTCCGGATATGCATCCCTGATATCCCTGACCAGTCCATCCTGGATTCTGGTTATATAGTCCCGGTAACAGTGGCATTCTCCTGGCATTTGACTGAAATCAATGTATATAACATTATGCTTTCCGGCCTGACTTTTGTATTGTTCATATTTCGATATATGCAGGTTGTCAAACAAAGATTTTTCGTCTGATTTTTCAAAAAAGGCGGCTATCATATTTGCCATGATCGTTTTTCCGAAACGTCTCGGACGGGTGATACAGAAAAACCTCTGTTCCTGCTGCAGTGCCGGAATCAACTCTTCCAGTATTTCAGATTTATCCACAAAATAAATTCCGTTCATAACGGTTTTATACTTATCATACGGTTCTCTGCTGTTAAGAAACTGCCCCATATCTGTAGCCTCCTTTGATTGATAATATGAGTATATCCTTTTTTGAGGCGCGGTGCAACAATTATCACAGCTTCTGTTTTGGAATAGCAGTTGGTAAGGTTACTGGTCACTCCGTTCTCAGT
>CAVCYJ010000220.1:0-5080 GCA_963605995.1 Holdemanella biformis
TGCTCTTGAACTGGTCTAATTCAACCACAGCTTCACCCACTTTCTTATTTTAAATATACTTCAAACATCGTTTTTTACAGTTTGACTCGTTTAAAATAATAGCATATCTTGAGGCAAATTACAAACAAAGAATTACCCGCAGTGAAGAAACAAACTCAAAATCCACTGCGGGCAGTTATAAATCTTTATGAGAAAAAGCTCTCCGCAACACTCATATCTGCAATATATCCGACTGTACCTGTCATATAAATAGTTCCGTCCTCTTCGATATCAATCTGGATCATTCCACCTGGCTGATTTACATTAATGCGTGATTCCACAAGTCCCAGTTTATATGCAGCCGCTGCCGCTGCACAGCTTCCTGTTCCGGAAGCCTTTGTATATCCGGATCCTCTTTCCCAAATCTCAATGTCCAGATTTCCCTTATCGATCTGGCGACAGAGCTGCAGGTTCATTCTCTCCGGAAATTCGTCTGCATTTTCCACATAAGGTCCCAGATTTTTAACCGCTTCTGCACTTACATTATCTGTAAAGATAATACAATGTGGATTTCCGACCGTCAGGCAGGTCGCTTTGTATTCTTTTCCATGAAAGACAAATCCTTCTTTAATCACTTCACGAACTTCACCGGAAACAGGAATATCACTGGAAATAAAAGAAGGTTTCCCCATATTTACCTTAAATTCGGTTGCACGGCTGTTCAGGCATTCCACCTGAATGGTACCGGTCAGAGTTTCAATATCGAATTTCTTCTCTGTGATATATCCCTGATCCAACATATATTTGGCAAAGATACGCACACCATTTCCACTGATGGCAGATTCACTTCCGTCTGCGTTAAAAATACGAACACCAGGTTTTCCATCAATCTCTACAGGTCCATAAAGTACACCGTCTGCCCCCAGTCCAAATCCTCTCTGACAGAGAAGTGCAACCTTCTTCCCCTGAAGCTGTACCTGATTTTTCTTCGGATCCAAGATCAGATAATCATTTCCAAGTCCCTGATATTTGCTCATGATAATTGTATTTGCCATAACCGCATCCCTCTTCTTATCTATATTCCAAAATCTTATTTTCCGTTTCTTTGTATCTGTACTCATCGCTGTCAGAATTATTATATTCTATTATTTTTACCATGTATATAGATTAAAATGCGGATAATATTGCAAAAAATGCTCGCACCATTCTTTCCTGTAGTATAAAAAAGACGTAACTGTGAAGGTACTGAACAGTTACAAAAAGACCATTATATCAGTTCTCTGATATAACAGCCTTACTGTATTATCACTCCTCTCTGTTCTGTTTTCTATTTCTTTACCCCATTTCGAAATAGTTACAAAGTTTTTACGATTACTTTGTAATTGTATGATACTATTATCATGTGATAATGTCAATATCTTTGTAGCATATTTTCCCAAAAAATGTTATGATATCGTTACAGTTCATTCGTAATCCGATACCGGATATCAAATATTCATACCAGAAAAATCACAAGTATTATATACTGAGATATCTCATACATACAGAAGGAGGATAACATGCTGTTTTCAGAACAATTCGATCAGACAGAGAAAACCGGATATCTGAATGAAGAATTCCGTCTTTTTCATATCAAAGATCAGACAAAGAAAGAATTCGCCTACCACTATCATGATTTTCACAAAGTTGTAATCTTTATTTCTGGAAAGGCAGTTTATCATATAGAAGGAAAATCTTATCATCTGAAGCCCTGGGATATTCTTCTGGTGAACCGCCACGCGATCCACCGTCCGGAAATTAATCCTGCTGTTCCGTATGAGCGTTTCATTCTGTGGATCCAGAATGATATTCCCTGGCAGGAATTGTTGAAATGTTTCCAGAAGGCAAATGACAGAAGCTATAACCTGATACGTCTGAACTCTGCCCTTCAGGAAAAAATGAAAGACATTCTGTTTGAGCTGGAAAATTCTGTAAAATCCGACGGTTATGGAAAAGACATCCTGACGCAGTCACTGTTTCTTCAGTTTATGGTTTATCTGAATCGTATTTTTCTGGAAAAGCAATATATTTTCGATAAAAAATCTTATACTTTTGACTCACAGATTGCCAGTATCCTTCAATACATCAACCACAACCTGAAAGAAGACCTGTCTGTAGAAACACTTGCAGCCAGATACTATATAAGCAAGTATCACCTGATGCGGAAGTTCAAAGAAGAAACCGGATATACTCTCCATAATTATATTGTAAATAAACGTTTGCTCATGGCGCGTACCCTGATTTCTGAGGGAATGCCAATAACAAAGGCAGCACAGGAAAGCGGTTTTGCAGAATACAGCACTTTTTCCCGGGCATACCGTAAGCAGTTTAAGACCACTCCAAGCGAAGAATTGCCTCATTAAGACAATACAGTCTCTCCGTCTCAGCTTTCAGCCTTTATACCAGACAATGGAGCATTCATTACTGATTATTTCGTTTTTTTCTTTGCTACCGCACAATAGAATACAAATCCCAGCAGTACCAGTGCCACGATCATCCATCCAACTAACGCTGCAGTTCCCAGACCTGCAAATTTATCATAATATCCTTTCAGATAGATAATGATAATAATTGCAGGAATTCCACAGGCCACATAACCTTTCAGAGATTTCGGAAACTTCATACCGGTGCCGGCATTAGCTTCCGCAATAAAGTTATCCCAGCCCCAGCCATTTTCTCTGGTACAGAAAAGAAGATATCCAAGGCTTCCCAGTGGAAGGAGGTTATTGGAAACAATAAAATCCTCCAGATCCATGATACTGCTTCCATCGCCAAACGGCTGAAATCCGGAAAGTACATTAAATCCAAGTACACACGGAATACTTAAGATCACTACCAGAACCGCACAGAAAAGTACACTCTTCTTACGCTCCCATCCAAGCAGATCCATATTAAATACGATCAGGTTCTCAAATACGGCAATAATAGTAGACACTGCCGCAAATGTCAGAAACAGGAAGAATAAGCATCCCCATACTGCCCCGCCGCTCATCTTCGCAAAAATATTCGGCAGAGTGATAAAGATAAGGCTCGGTCCTGCATCCGGCTGAATCCCATAGGAGAAGCATGCCGGGATAATGATAAAGCCTGCTGTCAGAGCCACAAATGTATCCAGTACCGTAATACTTACCGCTTCACCTGTCAGGCTTCTGGATTTGTCCAGATAGCTTCCGAAGATCAGCATCGCACCAATACCAATAGATAAAGTAAAGAATGACTGGCTCAATGCCGCAAATATTACATTTCCCAGTCCGGCATCCCTGATTTTCTGAAAGTCAGGAACCAGATAAAAGCGTATTCCCTCTCCGGCACCATCCATCATAATGGAATGAATTGCCAGAATCACCATGATGATCAGCAGGGCACTCATCATTACTTTGGAAATTTTTTCGATACCATTCTGCAGACCCATGAAGCATACTGCAAATCCTATGATGCAAACAATGACCATCCACAGCATCATAGTCGGTGCATTTCCAAGCATATCCGAGAATGACTGTGTGACTGCCTCCGGGTTTGCCCCTGTGAAATCTCCACGCAGACTCTTCACACAATAATAAAGCATCCATCCGCCTACTGTTGTGTAGAACATCATCAACATATAACATCCGATAATACCGATCCATTTCAACGGTTTCCAGCAGCTTCCTGCCGGTGCCAGTTTATCGAAGCATTTTGCAACACTTGTGTGGCTTCCGCGACCTACCGCAAATTCGGATACAAGGACCGGAATACCAAGAATCACAAGAAAACATAAGTAGATCAGGATGAACGCTGCTCCTCCATATGCCCCGCAGATATACGGGAATTTCCATACGTTTCCAATACCAATGGCGCATCCTGCCGATACCAGGATGAAACCAAGCCGTGAGCCAAAAGACTCTCTCTTCATACCTTTTCCCCCTTTTTAGGTTATGTACTCTCAGAGTACATGGTTTTTATAATGTTATCGTTCAGAAAGCCGTCCTTTCTTTTGTGCTGTATGGTTCACTTTCCACCCGACAACACACTTTATAATATGTCAGTTCAACGCATTAACGTATTTCCGTATACGACAAAAGGGCCTCTTAATCTGAGCCCTTTTATCATATCAGCAGTTATATTCTGCTTTCGCTGTTCTCTTTTCAAAATTCACCCAAACAGTCTCAGGCTTTGTTCTTACGGCCACAGCACTGTTTGTATTTCTTGCCGCTTCCACATGGACACGGATCATTCGGGTATACTTTGATTTCTTTTCTCTGAACCGGTTTCTTAACGGAACTGTCATCCTTGTTGGTTCCGGTAACTTTGGCAACCTGTTCGCGTTCAATCTTCTGCTCTACATGCACATGATACAGCATACGAAGTGTATCTTCCTGAATAGAAGTGATCATGTCATTGAACATATCAAACGCACTCATCTTATACTCAACAACCGGGTCTCTCTGTCCGTATGCGGCAAGTCCGATACCCTGGCGGAGGATTTCCATATCATCAATATGATCCATCCACTTGCTGTCAATAGATTTCAGAAGTACAACACGTTCTAATTCGCGGAGCTGCTCCGGTTCCGGGAACTCTGCCTCTTTTGTTTCATAGAGTTTCACTGCTTCTTCCTTCAGCTCATGCTTGATCTCATCGCGTTTCTTACCTTTTACACTGTCAGCAGCAAGCATCTTAACCGGAATGATCGGAAGAAGGGCACCGTTAAATTCATTCAGATCCCATTCTTCAGAATCTACATCATCAGAGAAGCACATATCTACATAAGAATCTACCGTATCCTGAATCATCTTGTAGATTGCTTCGCGCATATTCTCACCATCCAGAACCTGACGACGCTCTTTGTAGATGATCTCACGCTGTTCGTTGTTTACCTGGTCATAATCAAGAAGATTCTTACGGATTCCAAAGTTGTTGAACTCAATCTTCTCCTGTGCTTTCTCAATTGCATTGGAGAGCATCTTATGTTCGATCTGCTCATTCTCCGCAACACCCAGAGATGTAAAGATCTTCATCAGTCTCTCAGAACCGAACAGACGCATCAGGTCATCCTCAAGGGAAATGTAGAAACGGGATTCAC
>CAVCYJ010000221.1:0-5063 GCA_963605995.1 Holdemanella biformis
CGTTCCAATGAGCTGATGATGGAAAATGCCAGAAAAGTAGCTCTTTCCGGAAAAATAAAACTGGTGATCCGGGTGCCTGTGATCCCTACATTTAATGATACTGTAGAAGAGATACAGGAAATTGCAAGATTTGCGGATACGCTTCCGGGAGTGGATAAGATACATCTTCTTCCATATCACAGACTTGGACAGGATAAATATGAAGGACTTGGCAGACCCTACCTGATGGGGAATATCGAGCCACCGTCCGGAGAACATATGGAAACGTTAAAGAAGGCCGTACATGCAGTCAGCGGACTGGACTGTCAGATCGGCGGTTGATGAAAGAAATAGAAGGAACCGGTATCAGCACTGCCGGGATAAGATTCAAACGGAAATAAAACAAATAAAAACAACATGAAAAACGTAGCAAAAACAACAAAAAGCAACGTAATTCTATTGACTTTTTGTATGGAATATTATACAATTACAGCATCAATGTCAAAGAACCCAATGCATTAAGGAGGAAAATGAGCATGGTAAATGAATTTGAAATCAAAAAACAGATCTGTGACATCGGAAGAAGAATCTACAACCGTAACATGGTTGCGGCAAATGACGGAAATATTTCCGTAAAACTTAATGATAATGAGTTCCTTTGCACACCTACAGGTGTATCTAAGGGATTTATGACACCGGAGTTTATCTGTAAGGTAGACAGACAGGGCAATGTGATTCAGGCTAATCCGGGATTTAAACCATCTTCTGAGATTAAAATGCATATGAGAGTTTATGAGAAGAGACCGGATGTAGGTTCTGTTGTACATGCTCATCCAATCTATGCTACATCCTTTGCAATTGCAGGTATTCCGCTGACACAGCCGATCATGCCGGAAGCAGTTATTTCTCTTGGATGTGTTCCGATCGCTGAATACGGTACACCGTCTACAATGGAAATTCCGGATAACCTTGAGAAATATCTTCCATATTTCGATGCAGTTCTTCTTGAGAACCACGGAGCACTTACATGGAGCACAGACTTAAATGCAGCATACATGAAGATGGAATCTGTAGAGTTTTATGCGCAGCTTCTGTATCAGACAAAGCTTCTGGGAGGCCCGAAAGAATTTGATGAAAAGAATATTCAGAAACTGTATGAAATCCGCCGTAAATTTGGCATGGCCGGAAAACATCCTGCAAATCTCTGCCTGAACAAAGACGGAAAGAACTGCCACAACTGCGGCGGCGCATGTCAGGATGGCGAATTCAAAAAATTCCCTGGATATCAGTATGATTTTGTAGGCGGAGATTCCAAACCGGAAGAATCAGCTCCGGCAGCGCAGTCAGATGCAGAGCTTGTTGCTGAGATTACAAAGAAAGTAATGGCTCAGTTAGGAATGAAATAATTTAAAGGGGGGACAGTCTCATGCCGATCAGTGAGAATATGGTACAGGAAATTGTACAGCAGGTTATGGCAAAAATGCAGATAGCAGACGTTCCGGCCGGAAAACAGCATGGCGTATTTAAAGATATGAATGATGCGATCGAGGCAGCTAAGAAGTCTCAGGAAATCGTACATAAAATGTCCATGGATCAGAGAGAAAAAATTATTATCTGCATCCGTAAGAAAATTAAAGAAAATGCAGAAATTATGGCCCGCATGGGTGTAGAAGAAACTAAGATGGGTAATGTGGGAGATAAGATTCTTAAACATCACCTTGTTGCAGATAAGACACCTGGAACAGAAGCGATCACTACAACTGCATGGTCAGGAGACAGAGGTCTTACGCTTGTTGAAATGGGACCTTTCGGTGTGATCGGAGCGATCACACCCTGCACAAACCCAAGTGAGACAGTTTTATGTAATACAATGGGAATGCTGGCCGGTGGAAATACGGTTGTATTTAACCCGCATCCGGCAGCAGTAAAAACATCCCTTTATGCAGTAAATCTTGTAAATGAAGCTTCGCTGGAACAGGGTGGCCCGGATAATATCGCTGTCAGTGTAGAAAAACCTACATTAGATACAAGTGCTATTATGATGAAACATAAGGATATCCATCTTTTAGTTGCAACAGGCGGACCGGGAGTAGTTACAGCAGTTCTTTCTTCCGGAAAGAGAGGAATTGGCGCAGGGGCAGGGAACCCGCCGGCGCTGGTTGATGAAACAGCTGATATCCGTAAAGCAGCCAGAGATATTGTAAATGGATGTACATTTGATAATAACCTTCCCTGTGTTGCTGAGAAAGAAGTTGTTGCAGTTTCTTCCATTGTGGATGAACTGATGCATTATATGCTGACAGAGAATGACTGTTATCTTGCTTCAAAAGAAGAACAGGATAAGCTGGTAGAAGTAGTTCTGGCAGGCGGTAAACTGAACCGTAAATGTGTAGGACGTGATGCAAGAACACTTCTCTCCATGATCGGTGTGGATGCACCGGCAAATATCCGCTGCATTATCTTCGAGGGACCAAAGGAACATCCGCTGATCACGACCGAGCTTATGATGCCGATTCTGGGAATTGTCAGAGCAAGAGATTTTGAAGACGCAGTAGAACAGTCTGTATGGCTGGAACACGGCAATCGCCATTCAGCACATATTCATTCCAAGAATGTGGATCGTATTACAGCATATGCAAAAGCAATCGACACAGCAATCGTAGTAAAGAATGGTCCATCCTATGCATCCCTTGGATTTGGATCAGAAGGATATGCTACATTTACAATCGCAAGCCGTACAGGCGAAGGTCTTACCTGTGCAAGCACATTCACAAAAAGAAGACGCTGCATCATGGAAGACAGCCTTTGCATTCGATAAGTGACTGACCTGATAAACTGCGAAGCAGTTATCCGGTTATGAACTGACAGTGAATATTCATTTGAATATAAGGAGAGAAAGAACATGGACATGAGTAATGTAAATATTGAAGAGATCGTGAAACAGGTTCTCTCCGGTATGACAGGAAATGCACCGGCAGCAGCTTCTGCACCGGCACCATCAACTGGAATCCCGAAGACAGCCAGAGTAGCTGTATTAACTGAGAAAGAGCATTTCGACCTCAAAGAATATCCGATCCCGCCTGTTGGAGATGATGATATCCTGGTTAAAGTTGAAGGATGCGGTGTGTGTGGTACAGATGCACATGAATTCAAGAGAGATCCGTTTAACCTTATCCCGGTAGCACTTGGACATGAAGGTACAGGTGAGATCGTGGCAATGGGCAAGAATGTCAAGGTAGATACAGCAGGCAAACCTGTAAAGATTGGTGACAAAGTTGTTACCTGCATGATCTTCAAGGACGATCCGGAGATCACAATGTTCGACCTGAACAAGAAGAACGTAGGCGGAGCTGATGTATACGGACTTCTTCCGGACGATGATGTACATCTTAATGGATGGTTCTCCGATTATATCTTCTTAAGAGGCGGAAACTTCGGAACCACATTCTTTAATGTAAGTGATCTGGATCTGGATTCCCGAATCCTTATTGAGCCGTGTGCAGTACTTGTACATGCAGTAGAGAGAGCGAAGACAACAGGAATCCTTCGTTTCAACAGCAGAGTAGTAGTTCAGGGCTGCGGACCGATCGGCCTGATCTGTATCGCGGTACTTCGTACTATGGGTGTTGAACATATCTGTGCAGTAGACGGAAATGAGAAACGTCTTGAATTTGCCAAAAGAATGGGCGCAGACACAAGTGTTAACTTCATGAACTTCAAGGGAATCGAAGCACTGACGGAAGCTGTAAAAGAAGCTCAGGGCGGACATCTTGCAGATTTCGCTTTCCAGTGTACAGGAAACCCGAAGGCTCATGCAAATATTTATAAATTTATCCGCAATGGCGGTGGTCTCTGTGAACTTGGATTCTTCATCAATGGTGGAGATGCTACAATTAATCCGCACTTTGACCTCTGCTCCAAAGAAATCAACCTGGTTGGTTCCTGGGTATATACTCTGAGAGATTATGTAACAACCTTTGATTTCCTTAAGAGAGCAAATGCAATCGGTCTTCCGATGTCTGAACTGATCACGGACAGATTCCCGTTAGAGCAGATCAATGAAGCGCTTCAGACAAACCTGGCAATGACAGGACTTAAGATCGCAGTTATCAATAAATAATAGCCTGGCAATAGAGGAGAAAAGAAATGGCAGAAGCTGTGGGAATTTTAGAGGTATTCGGGCTGGCGACAGCCTTTGTAGCAGGCGATGCCGGTTGTAAGGCAGCAAATGTCCGCCTGGAGGTTTTTGATAAAAACAAACCAGCCAATGCTGACAGCCTGCCGGTACCGCTCCTTGTCTGCATTAAATTCAGAGGAAGTGTAACTGATGTTACAGCAGCCGTGGAAGCAGGCATGGAAGTTGCAAACAGAATGACTGGTGTGGTACAGCATTATGTGATCCCGAACCCGGAAGAGGGAACGGAGAAAATGCTGGAGATCAGTGCCCTGGATAAGGATTAGCAGTTGCATATCCGTTGGGCATCAGTTAAAATAAAATCAGATATTTACTTGTAGATTCAGGAGGAAATAAAAATGGCACAGGAAGCATTAGGAATGGTAGAGACCAGAGGACTTACAGCAGCGATTGAAGCAGCTGATGCAATGACAAAAGCAGCTGAAGTGGCATTAGTAGGAACAGAGAAGATCGGCTCCGGACTTGTAACTGTTATGGTACGCGGAGATGTAGGAGCTGTTAAAGCAGCCGTAGAGAGCGGAAGCGCAGCAGCATCCAGACTTGGTGAATTAGTTGCTACTCATGTAATTCCAAGACCTCATACAGACGTAGAGAAAATCCTTCCGAGCATCTGACCATCAGATCAGGAATAAAAAAGGAGTTCGCTCATGAGTAAATCATACGGATTTATAGAAATCACAGGGGTTGTTGCAGCAATTGATGCACTGGATATCATGTGTAAAACTGCAGACGTTGAGCTGGCGTCATGGGAGCGTAAGCTGGGCGGACGACTGGTTACTATTATAGTTGAAGGTGACGTATCTGCCGTTACAGAAGCAGTAAATGCAGCGGTGGCAGGTGCGATCAAGAAACCGGTAAGTTATGCAGTAATTGCACGTCCACACGAAGA
>CAVCYJ010000222.1:0-5059 GCA_963605995.1 Holdemanella biformis
TTGAGGTTGTTGAGAAGCATCACAGACTGAAACTGGATGCTCCAAGCGGAACAGCACTTGCACTGGCAGACAGTATTAATGAAGCGATGGATGATCAGTATCATTATACTTACGACCGCAGCCAGAGACGTGAGATGCGTGACGATAAGGAAATTGGTATCTCAGCAGTCCGCGGCGGCACGATCGTCGGAGAGCACGAAGTAATCTTCGCGGGACCGGATGAAGTGATCGAATTTAAGCATACTGCATATTCCAAAGCTGTGTTTGGAAAAGGTGCGATTGAAGCTGCAAAATTCCTTGCAGGCAAACCGGCAGGAAGATATGACATGAGCGATGTTATCAATGCGAAATAATAAAAAAGCTTATGATTTTGTCACTGACAATAAGGAAGCAGAGGAAGTATATCCTGTTAAAAGGTTATACTTCCTTTTTTGTAAAAATCCCGGGATATACAGGGTCAAGCGGATAAAATCTTATTATCAGAGCATGATTTTGATTCTGATACCGGGCAGTTCCATTTTTTTCCAGAATAGTACTGAATTTAATGAGCATATTAAAAATATAATGATAAGAGACAAAGCAGTGAGATACTGTGCAGTATGCTGCTGTTTATGTCTTCAATGTCATACAGTAAAAAAATACAGTACAACAAAGCGGAGAGGCTCTGCTGTATGAACAGGCGGACTGCCTTCCGGGAACAGGAGCGAATATGAGAAAAAAGGCGAAAAAGATTTTGGTGAGTGCGGCACTTATTATGTCATTAAGTATATTTACCGCATGCGGAAATTCCAGTAATGCGGCAGATGAAGTGGATACAACAGAGGATGAAACTGTTACAGATGAAAATGATGTGGATGATCCTGATAATACAGAACTCTCCACAGATAACGGAACTGTGATTGAAGACAATAATGAGACAGCAGAGGATGATGTGACAGATAATAATGGGACTGCTTCAGGAGAACTTGGAAATAGTGTCAAAGATCTTGGCGATGGTGTCGGCAATGCGGTAGAAGATGTTGGTGATGCTGTTGAAGATGCAGCAGAAGGCAGATAAGGAAAAATCTGCTCAGGAAAACGGAAGGGACTGCCGGATAATATTAAAGAGACAAATGCAGCAGTTTCTTGTTCTGGAAATAAAGAAAAATTTATGGTATTATCGTTGTACGATGCCTGAGCAGACTTAATGTGGACAGGCATATCTGATGGATTTCAGGCAGATAAATAAAAATGTATTCTCAGAGTCTTTACGGTATCATTGTCTCCGGTTTTCTCATAAAATCAGGAATAAAAAGACTCCGGGAGTACATCAAACAGATACGGAGGTTGAAGTTTATGAAATTCAGACCATGCATTGATATACATAATGGAAAAGTGAAACAGATCGTGGGAGGAAGCCTTACAGATGTACAGGATCAGGCGAAGGAAAATTTCGTTTCTGAGCAGGATGCGGCATTTTATGCAGAAATGTATAAGAAAGCAGGTATCAGAGGCGGTCATGTGATTCTGCTTAACAGTCAGGATTCTCCCTATTACGAAGCAACGAAAGAGCAGGCACTTCTCGCCCTGCGTACCTACCCGAAGGGGCTTCAGATAGGCGGTGGTGTAAATCCGGATAATGCGCAGGAATATCTGGATGCCGGAGCAAGTCATGTGATCGTCACTTCTTATGTGTTCAGGGATGGCAGGATTTCATGGAAGAATCTCAGTAAGATGAAGGAAGCAGCAGGAAAAGAAAATCTGGTTCTGGATCTGAGCTGCCGTAAAAAAGATGGAAAATATTATATTGTTACGGATCGATGGCAGAAATTTACAGATGTTATAGTGACACTGGAAGTGATGGAAAAACTTGGGAGCTACTGTGATGAATTTCTGGTACATGCGGTTGATGTGGAGGGAAAAGCTCATGGTGTGGAAAGGGAACTTGCAGCCTTACTGGGAGAATATGAGGGAAATCCGGTCACTTATGCAGGCGGGGTCGGTTCTATGGAAGATATTGAGGAACTGCGCATTTATGGAAAGAACAGACTGGATGTTACAGTAGGAAGTGCACTGGATCTTTTTGGCGGAAGCCTTCCCTTTGCAGAACTGATCCAGCTTTGAGCCGTAAGCCGGGGGTAAGATTCACATAACAGGGAAAGGTTTTTGATAGATACCCCAATATTTCGCCGGAACAAATGAACAGTAACACAGTAATACAAAGTAAACAGAAAAATATGAAATTTTAATAAAATAGTGTTAAAATTCAAAAATGTGTGTTATAATGGATTCATCAAACAGCAAAGGGGATGG
This sequence comes from Holdemanella biformis, assembly GCA_963605995.1. Classification (GTDB taxonomy): domain Bacteria; phylum Bacillota; class Clostridia; order Lachnospirales; family Lachnospiraceae; genus Blautia_A. The sequence continues at coordinate 2,293 of CAVCYJ010000222.1, forward strand.
AAGCATGAAATTTATCATCAGCGGAAAAAATATTACAGTTACAGAGGGTCTTAAGACAGCGGTCCAGGACAAACTCAGTAAACTGGAAAGGTATTTCACTCCTGACACCGAGGTTGTAGTAACTTTAAGTGTTGAAAAAGAAAGACAGAAAATCGAAGTGACAATTCCTGTAAAAGGAAATATTATCCGTTCCGAACAGGTAAGCAATGATATGTATGTGTCAATCGATCTGGTTGAGGAAGTTATTGAACGTCAGCTTCGCAAGTACAAAAATAAAATCGTAGACAAGCAGCAGGCCGTTGCAAACTTCCAGAAAGCATATCTGGATAAGGATTACGATGAGGATGAAGAAGTTAAGATCATCCGTACCAAGAAATTTGGAATCAAACCAATGTATCCGGAGGATGCCTGTGTACAGATGGAACTTCTCGGACATAACTTCTTCGTATTCTTTAATGCAGAGACTGAGCAGGTAAATGTAGTCTACAAACGTAAAGGAAATACTTACGGTCTGATTGAACCGGAATTCTGATCGTATCAGAAATAAAAAGCCATAAAAAAAGTTTTCATAACAACAAAAGCTTCCGTGTGGAATGAAACCTCCACACGGAAGTTTTTTTGTTGTGTCTGATTGTCGGTTTGATTTTTTGACGTACGGGGTAAAATATGATAAAATATCTGTATCTGCTCAGCAGTCGCTCATACTGCGGGGGCATTGAACAGTTATGAAAAGTCTGGAAGAAAGAAGGAACAGAAAGCTATGAGAAAAGCCGGAGTATTAATGCCGGTTTCCGCACTTCCGTCCCGGACAGGGGCCGGAGAGCTTGGAAAATCCGCATTTCGTTTTATAGAATTATTAAAGAAGAACCATGTCAGGATATGGCAGATCCTTCCGCTGAATCCGGTAGGTTATGGAAATTCCCCATATCAGCCATATTCCTCATGTGCAGGTGACGAGTTATATATCAGTCTGGACAGCCTTGCTGAAGAGGGACTGCTGAAAGCTGCACCGGAAGCCTTTTTGCAGAACGCGAAGAGGGTGGATTATGAGGCAGTCCGTCGGTACAGAGAACCTTATCTGAGAGAAGCATATGCAGCTTTTGAACGGAAGAATGGACAGGCAGAGCCATCCTATACGGAGTTTATTTCGCAGGAATGGGTATATGAATATGGTGTATTCCGTGCATTAAAGAAAGCGAATAACGGTGTCTGCTGGAATGACTGGCCTGAAGAGGACAGAGCATGGCCGGAGAACAGACATGAACTGCCGGCAGAAACAGAAGCAGAAGCGCAGTACCAGATGTTTCTTCAGTATATTTTCTATATTCAGTGGATGGATGTGAAGAAGGCGGCAAATGAAGCGGGAATTGAAATCATGGGAGATGTTCCTTTTTATGTGGGACAGGATTCGGCAGATGTCTGGAGTGGAAAAGATAATTTTCTGCTTGATACGGACGGAAGACCGATCTTTATCGCGGGAGTACCGCCGGATTATTTCAGTGCAACAGGACAGAGATGGGGAAATCCGATTTATGACTGGGATCATATGAAAGAGCAGGATTATCAGTTCTGGGTAAAAAGGATCGGTTACAGTAACAGATTGTTTGATATTATCAGGATTGACCATTTCCGTGCATTTGATACCTACTGGAAAATCCCGGCAACCTGTCCGACTGCCATTGAAGGGGAATGGGTGGAAGCACCTGGATATGAAGTGATTGATACGCTGAAGAAAGAAATTCCGGGACTGGATCTTGTAGCAGAGGATCTGGGGCTGCTTCGGCCGGAGGTACTGGTATTGAAGGATCATTATCACCTGAAGGGCATGAAAATTTTTATCTTTTCTGTGGATACAGGTGGAAAGTATGCCCGTGACACTTTTCACGATGTGGAAAATATGATTTTTTATACAGGAACTCATGATAATGACACGATTATGCAGTGGTATGGAAGTATGAGTACAGATGCCAGAAGAAAGGTTCGCCGTATGCTGAAGAAAGCAGGGGCTTCACAGGGATCAGTAAAAGACAGGTTTCTGCAGTATACAATGCAGAATCAGGCAGAATATGCCATTGTTCCGCTGACAGATATCCTGGGACTTGGAAAAGAAGGTCATATCAATACTCCGGGAACGATCGGTTCCCCGAACTGGGAGTGGCATTTACCGGATTTTGAACAGGCTGAGAAGGAACTGCACAAATTTGGAAAACTTATTATCAAAACCGGCCGTATATAATGAGATTTACTGAAAGTCGTTTTCAGAGACAGAATTCGTAAATTCTGTGATCGTGAAGTCTGCCGCAGGGCACGGAAATCTAGTAAACAGCAATAATTTTCTTGGTTTGTTCATGAAAAATTCATTGTTTTCCATATGGGAAAGTGTTAGAATGATTTAGTATTGTGTATAAAAGGAATATTTATACTGTTTACAGAGAATATCGTGGTACTGTTCCTGTGCGGCAGACCCGTGAGGTGTTTGAGTATGATGCGGCAGTATCAGTGTTTTAACCGAATCAAGTAAGTCCCCTGCTTCAATTGCGAAAAGCAATAAGCAGTGGGTGGGGACTTGCTTGTATCAGGAGTGGTACAAGCCACTCCTGATAAGCTGCGAAGCAGCTATTCGGTTATGAGCAAGTAGCAAAGCGGATTGCGAATATCCGCTTGACTTTTATAAAAAAGAAATAAACAGGAGTTAGACCTAATATGAATGTGTTTTCAAAAGTATTCGGGACCCGCAGCCAGCGAGAGGTTAAGCGTATCATGCCTC
>CAVCYJ010000223.1:0-4998 GCA_963605995.1 Holdemanella biformis
TGGAATAATCAACCTTTGCATAGGAACATGCATAGTAAAATACATTCAGTGATTTTTCTGTTATTCCGGATAAAAAATGCTGATACAGAAACCGGATGGAATGTGCGGATTCCAAAGTCAGTATGGATAATATCAGCAGAAAGAGGGTATCTGCTGTCGGAACAGAAAAAGTTTCAAAATAAATCAAAAAATATCGATGAAGTCTACCAATCAGTGTTTTTTCGTTGTATAATGTTTTCGTCGTACAGGGTCACTTTCCTTTGTAATGTTTTCAACAAATTCATTATACATCAGAAAGCCCTGTACGATATTTTTTTATGAAAAAGTTGTAAAGTGGTGTGGTTTAAAACAACAGCAGCTAAATGAGTTGAAAAAGGAACAAGTAGGATTAACGCAAAAATAATCTGCAATGTGTTTGTAACTACGTCCTTAGCCCGGAAAAATGCTATTACAGAGATTGTGCAATTATGGAAGCATATTGCGGAAATATGGATAAAGCACAGGAATTGCTGGAAAAAGCGAAGACCAAAGGTATTGATGATATAGCAGTTAATTATGTGGAAGGAGAAATTGAATTCAGCAGCGGTGATTATGTAACGGCACAGAATACATTTCAGAAATGTATAGAAAACAGTCAGGATTCCTATATTCAGATGCGGTCTTATATTATGGAAGCAAAATGTATGGACAAACAGGATGACAGCACTGATGGAAAAATAAAAAAACTGGAGTTACTGAAAAAAGCACAGGAGCAATTGCCGAAGGAAAATAATATAGGTGTATTGGAGGCACTTGCTCAGACATATAGTGACCTGGGTAATGAGACGGGTGAAACAGTCTATTATCAAAATGCGATTTCAGTACTGAAACAGATTCAGACACAGGGAATGGGTGATTACAGTACCAGCTATAATATATCAGTTCTTTATCAGAATATAGAGGATTATGATGGCGCAGAAAAAGAATTGACACAGATTTTAAACAGCTATGGAGAAGATTATAAGACCTATAAAAGTCTTGCATTTCTGGAAATAGCCAGACAAAGTCAGTACGTAAATGAGAAGCGGGATTACGGCAAATTTAAAGAATATTATGAAAAAGCCGATGAGCTTTATCAGAAACAGCTTTCTTCAAATGCCAATGATATGGAGATGGATCGGTTAAAAGAATTATATGATCAGGCTGTAAGCAGTGGCTGGATATCCTGACGGGAAATTGAATTTATTGAAATAGTGTAACTGTTCAACAGTCTGCTATTCCGCGAGGTGTTTTGGCATGAATATACCAAAATCCCGGGATATACAAGTCAAAATCCCATCGCCGCAGGCGACTTTCAATGGATTTTGACTTGGAACTGTGAGGATACTGAACAGTTACATTGTTTGATGATATGAGGGAGAATAGTTTATGAAAATATTAAAGATGTCAGTTATTATAGCGGCTACAGTTTGTATCATTATGACTGAAACGGCTGGAAACAGAAATATTTATGCAATGGAAGATACTGTGGAGAAGTATGATGCAGATACGGATTCATATTTTGAAAGTGATATGGACTTATATTATCAATATGTGGAAAGTCATGAGCTGAGAGAGTTTCTGGATGGAACAATGGGGATTTTCAGCGATATAACCATGTATGATGATATATATGCTGAAGGAATTAAAGTGGCTGATTTCGATGGTGATAATCGTGCAGAGGTATGGATTACAGGTCCGGCTGCATCAGCTAATCAAATCGCCGGAATTCTGGATATTTCTGATGGAGAAGTGAAATGTGTTTTTAATGGATGGGGAAGTGAAGCAGGGAGATATACTGACTCTGCGACAGGAAAAACAGGAATTGTGATTTGTGAGGGAAATTCAGATGGCGACAACTGTTATTTAAGAGACAGTCTTTATGACGAAAACTGGAACGAAACAGTTTTGTATGAAGCAAAAGGGACGGTAGAGAGCAGTGATGTTGTTTATACTGATTATAGGAATAATGAAGAAAGACAGCTGACTATGCATGAATACAGCGAAGAAATATTTAACCTGTATGACAATTGTACGGCAGCAGAGGCTGTTGCAGAAACATTTGTTGATGATGTAGAAACGACACATATAGACAAGCAGGGCATTCTGGATTTCTTACAGTCCCTGAGATCAGCGGAAGATTCAGGAAGTGAAGCGGAAATTCAGGACAGCGCACTTACCGGATATCCTGAGTATGATGAAATTATAAATCAGTATTATCAGGGAATGATTGCGAAGTGGTCCATGAATGAGTTCAACGAAAGAAATCTGTGTTATCTGGCCGGAACGGAAATGGGAGGTGCAGATAATTTAGGCTATTGTATTATGGATATCAACGGAGATGGAACAGATGAATTGCTGATAGGAGGCATCAATGAAGGTACATATACAGGAATGTTTTATGATATGTACACAATAGTTGACGGACAAAGAGTGTTGGTAACGACGAGTGGAGAACGTGACAGATATTATGTATGTGAGGATTATACGATTGCGAATGAGGGTTCTGGCGGCGCACTTAATTCTGTTTATGGTTATTATGAACTTGTTTCGGGTCAGCTGAAATTAAAAGAGGGAGTATTTCTTGATGGATATGACCATCCGGAGAATCCCTGGTTCTATACAACGACGAATATTGCGGATGATTATTCTGATCCGATTTCCGAAGAAGAGGGACGAAATATTATTAGCAAATATACGCATATGAACATTCCATATACATTGCTGAAAGAACTGAATTTGGGAACAGCATCTTCTTCTGCGCAGAATACAGAGCAGACCGAGCAAACTGAGCAAACATCTCCTGCGCAGCAGGAAAGAAGCGAAATAGAGGAAACAGAACAACGGGCGGCAATTATTGAAGCTGAAATAAATGCAAATACAGGAATATCTGCTGAAGAATACAAACAGAAGCTCAATGAGTTGTATGAACTCTGGGACAAGGTTCTGAATGATGAGTGGGCAGTCCTGAAGAATACACTTTCGTCAGAAGAAATGGATGTTCTTACGCAGGAAGAAATAGAATGGATCAATAATAAAGAAGCTACTGTAAATTCCATAAAAAATACATCTGAAACAGATGCACTTATTAAGGCGGCGGAAATTACAAAGGAAAGGGTATATGTATTGCTTGACAGGTTGGGAAACTGATTTTGTTCATGAAAATTGGTGTCAATTAATTTGCGATATGTTAGAGACAAAACCTGAAAAATCGTGTACAATAGCAGTTGTGGAATAGTTGAGTTAAGCGGATAGGATTATACGCTTTACTGTTTTGTTAAACTAAGATAAAAAGAAAGCAGGAATAAAATGAAAGCAGAAGTTGTATCCATGACTGCGGATAACCTTAATATGGAAGCTATCTGCCGTGGTGGAGAGATTTTGAAGCAGGGTGGTCTGGTTGCGTTTCCTACGGAGACTGTTTATGGTCTTGGCGGGGATGCGCTGAATCCGCAGGCTTCTATGAAGATTTATGCGGCGAAGGGCAGGCCGTCAGATAATCCTCTGATCGTGCATATTGCGGAGCTTGACAGGCTGGCTCCTATAGTGGCAGAGGTTTCGGAGAAGGCGAAGATCCTGGCTGAGAAGTACTGGCCGGGTCCGCTGACTATGATTCTTCCGAAGTCAGATCTGGTGCCGAAGGAGACTACGGGAGGACTGGACAGTGTGGCGGTTCGTTTTCCGAGTGACAGGATCGCGCAGGAGCTGATCAGGGCGGCAGGTGGTTATGTGGCCGCACCGAGTGCGAATACTTCAGGCAGACCGAGTCCGACTACCGCACAGCATGTAGAGGAGGATCTTGGTGACGCGATTGAAATGATCATTGACGGAGGTCAGGTGGGGATCGGCCTTGAGTCTACGATCGTTGATTTTACGGAGGATGTGCCGGTGGTTTTGCGGCCGGGTTATATTTCTCTGGAGATGCTTCAGGAGACTCTGGGTGATGTAAGGATGGATAAAGGACTGATCGCGGCTGACAGTAAAGTCCGCCCGAAGGCACCGGGCATGAAATATCGCCATTATGCACCGAAGGCTGATCTGGCAATTGTTGAGGGATCCGAGGAAGCAGTTGTAAAGAAGATCAACGAGCTGGCAGCAGAGGCGAAAGCGCGCGGTGAGCAGGTTGGCATCATTGCAACAGACGAGACGAAAGACAGATATCCGGAGGGGCTGGTAGTCAGCATCGGAAGCCGGAAGGAAGAGGAGACGATCGCCCATCATCTGTATGAAGTGCTTCGTGATTTTGACCAGAGCGCGGTCAAGTCTATTTATTCAGAAGCATTTTATACACCAAGAATGGGACAGGCTATTATGAACCGTCTGCTGAAGGCTGCGGGACATAAGATTATTCAGACAGGGGAATAAGTATTTCTGCTCAGGAAGAAAACCGTAACAGGCAAGTATCGTACAAAGCAGAGAAGAATCAGAAGAACTATAATAATTTATTTCAGGAGGAAAAAAGGAAATGATAGCTTTAGGATGTGATCACGGTGGATATGAGTTGAAACTGGAGGTTAAGAAATATCTGGATGAGAAGGGGATTGAGTATAAGGATTATGGATGCGATGGCTCTGCTTCTGTAGATTATCCGGTATACGCAAAGAAGGTTGCTCATGCAATCCTTGACGGTGAATGTGAGAAGGGTATCCTGATCTGCGGAACCGGTATTGGAATCTCCATTACAGCAAACAAGATTAAAGGAATCAGAGCTGCACTTTGTACAGACTGTTTCATGGCAGAGGCTACAAGACTTCACAATGATGCAAATATCCTTGCACTCGGCGGAAGAGTCGTAGGCCCGGGACTTGCAGTTAAGATTGTGGAGACTTTCTTAAATACACCATTCTCCAATGATGAGAGACACATCAGAAGAATCGATCAGATGGAGACAGAATAATCTCTGAAGATTATTCGTAACTATTCAGAAGTCTACTATTCCGCGAGGTGTTTTGGCATGAAAATGCCAAAATCCCGAGACAT
>CAVCYJ010000224.1:0-4987 GCA_963605995.1 Holdemanella biformis
ACTTCTGTCCCCCGTATGACACAACACATAAACCGTCTTATCCTTATCAACAGACTCCATCTTCTCATCAAACTCATCCAACGGAATACTCACTGCTCCCGGAAAAGACCCCCTGCTGTACTGATCCGCCGGACGTACATCCACGATCGTAATCCCGGAAGGATCAATCTTCTCCAGTTCTTCCACACTAATTGTATTCATATAAAACCTGCCCTTTATTCTGCTTTTTTATTTTTTAAAATCATTACCTGTTTCCGGCAAATCGCCCACATTTCCGTCCAATTCACCAGAAAACATTATACTTGGAAACCCTGTCATAGTCAACATATTCTGCCTTCTGCCATTCCCCTTACCTCAACTCCGCAAAAATTTTGTTTTTACATAAAAAAAGCGAAAGACCTGTTTTGTCGGTCTTTCACTTTTTTATCATATCTGCCTCATAAGATTCCATGGCATAGCGGAATTCTTCAGGCATATCTCATATTATTTACATCTCAATAACCAGGAACTGATATCCCTGCAATTCAATCTTATTTCCATCCACAGCTACATCATCATAATTATTCAGAAGTACTTTCTTACACTCTCCCTCCAGTTCTATCGTCTGCGGCTCCTTCTGATAGTTACCCACTACAAGAAGAGTCTTATCCCCCTTGCGGTAATATGCCATCAGATTATGTACATCTTCCCATACCGGTTCCAGAGTACCGTATACAACAGTTTCTTTGTATTCCGGATCCTTACGCAGGGCGATCAGTTTCTTGTAGAAGCTTCTTACAGAATTCGGATCGTTGATCTGGTTCTCGGCATTGATCTTTGTATAGTTTGCATTTACTCCAAGCCACGGTGTTCCTGTCGTAAATCCTGCGTTCTCTTTGTCACTCCACTGCATCGGTGTTCTTGCATTGTCACGGCTGAATCTGGATACGGCTTTCAGTGCCTCTTCTTTTGAGCATCCTGCATCCAGAGCTACCTGATATTCATCTAATGTGGAAATATCATCCACCTGATCAATAGATTCAAACTTCACATTCTCCATGCCAAGCTCCTGTCCCTGATAGATAAACGGAAGTCCGCGAAGCATAAAATTCAGACCGCCGAGCATCTTCTTGCTCGCATCGCAGCAGTCTCCTTCCGGGATATATCTGCTGACACCACGCGGCTCATCATGATTCTCGATAATATTGGAAACAAATCCGATGTCACCAATCTTTCTCTGAGTTCTGAAACAGCACTCTTTATAAGCATCCGGTGTAATCTGCTTACAGTCATACCAGCCTTTCTCAGATGCTCCCCAGATTGTCTCCTCAAAGTCAAACATACTGGAGAAATATCCGTTGTCACCGATGAAATCCGGAATCTCTTCATCCTTCTCATCAAAAACTTCACCAACAGAAAATGCATCATATTTCTTAAATGTGCGGTCTCTCATCTCACCAAGGAACTCACCGATTCCTTTCGCTTCCTTAAGCATCTTCTTCACACTGCACATACCATCTTCACGGTCTGCTTCATAGCTGCGTAACGGAAGTGCTTTCTTAATGTTGATGATAGCATCGATACGGAATCCGCCCAGACCCTTGTCCAGCCACCAGTTAATATTCTTATATACCTCATCTCTTACTTCCGGATTCTCCCAGTTCAGATCAGGCTGTTTCTTGTGGAAAACGTGCAGATACTGTTTGTTTGTTCCCGGGAGATCATCCCATACAGAGCCGCCGAAATAGGAACGCCAGTTGGTTGGAGCCTCTCCTTCTTTCTTGTCACGCAGATAGAAGAAGTTGCCATATTTGCCATCCGGATCCTCACAGGCTTTCTTAAACCATTCATGTTCATCGGAACAATGATTCACAACAAGGTCCATCAGAATGTACATATCTCTCTTCTTCGCCTCGGCGATCAGCTCGTCCATGTCTGCCATGTTTCCGAAACGGGGATCAATATCATAATAGTCAGAGATATCATATCCCTGATCTGCCAGCGGAGAACGATAACATGGAGAAAGCCAGATGATATCAACTCCGAGATCTTTCAGGTAATCAAGCTTCTCAATAACACCTCTCAGATCTCCAATTCCGTCACCGTTGGTATCATAAAAGCTCTTCGGGTAAATCTGATAAGCAACCTTTTCATTCCACCATTTCTTTACCATTGTAAAAATCCTCCTGTGTTTTCTTGATTTATTAACCGGCGCTGCTGCCTGCTTTTCCCCGGTACCATACCTTCTCAGCTTTAGCGCCTAAGTTCTCTTTGTTATCTGAATCTGATTATATCAGAATGCGTGACCCCGGTCTTATCTTTTTTTGATAAAAAAATACGAAATTATGACTTTTTATATCATTTAACCGAATCAGATAAGTCTCCTGCTTTTTCCAATCCCGTCTGTCTGAGCCTTATTATTTCGTTTCTTTTAAAGAATGCCTGCGGTACTGCAGCGGAGTTGTAGATGTATATTTCCGAAACTCCCTGAGGAAATTCCCCAGATTATTATATCCACATTCCAGACAGATTTCCGTAACTGTCAGATCTGATTCCTTCAGATAATGGATTGCTTTTTTGATCCTGTATTCGTTCACATATTCCATGGGAGATCGTCCGATCACTTTCTTAAAGAACCGGCAGAAGTACTGCTCATTCATCCCGATCAGCCCGGCCAGATCACGGATGTAAATCTTCTCCTTATAGTTCTCCTGAATATATGTCAGTGTTGTCTTGATCGTCTCAATCCGGCGGTCATGATTCTTCTCTGTCACCTCAAACAGGTTATTGGCTGACAACACTGCCAGAATACGAAGCAATGCAGATTTGATAAAAAGCTGGCGTGTAATATCATCCGTAACCGCCTCACCGTCATAATAACCGCCACGATAAGGTGCTCCGGAAAATGCATTCCGAATTTCTTCATATGCAGTTCTCACCTGTTCAAATGCCGGCTCATCTTTTCTCAGACATCTCGGAAACTGAATACTTCCATTCTGAACCGGCTGGATCAGATTTGTCTGGATCTGGTCCAGAGAATAGGCGGAATTCAGCATATCCATGTGAAACACTACCGCATTCTCCACACAGCCTCCGTTTTTCTCAACACTGATGCTGTGCAGTTCTCCCGGATTAATAAAACAGAAGCATTCCTCTGAAATATGAAAACGTTCCATATTTACTTCCAGGCAGAATTCTCCGCCTGAGAAATAAAGAAGTTCCACTTCATCATGCCAGTGATGCTTCACCATATTTCCCCTGATTCTGGCTCCCGTCTGATAAAATGCGCATGGAAAATTCTGTGTACCGTGAACACGGATTTCTTTTAGAGTCGATGGCTGTTGATTCTGCATGAAAAATGTGTCTCCTTTTAATCAAAACCGGAAGATATTATTGTCCGGTCTTTTTTTGAAAAGCAAAAGAACTTATTCCCGGTCAATTTTCTGAATGTCCATATTCTTTGGAAGGACGCAGCTTAACAGGACGGAAATCACAAATACAACCGCAACTACATTGCCTGCAAACACAGACTGGACCAGTCCCGGGAAGATATCCCAGATACCGCTCTCGCTTGCTGTGGTAAATCCGATTCCAATAGAAAGTGACAATGAAACGATCACAATATTGCGATGCGAAAATCCACAGTCAGCAATCATCTGAACACCGGATGTAAGGATCGTACCAAACATCATGATCGTACATCCGCCCAGAACTGCGTCCGGCAGGGATGCAAAGAAATTACCCACCGGTGGAAGCAGCCCTGCAAGGATCATACATGCCGCACCGGTCATGATCGTAAATCGGTTCACAACCTTTGTCATGGCGATCAGGCCGACATTCTGTGAGAAGGAGGTTACCGGCGGACATCCGAATAATGCGGAAATTGTAGATGCATATCCGTCACAGGCAAGGGAACCGGAAATCTCTTCGCCTGTGATCTTTCTGTTCAGACCGCCGGAAACCAGTGCGGAAGTATCCCCGATTGTTTCTGCTGCTGATACAAGAAAAATTATACAGGCTGAAATAATTGCTCCGGGATGAAATTCCGGTTTAAACGGCATGAAATGCGGCAACGAAAAAAAACCGCCTGACATAATTGCACTTAAATCTACCTTTCCCATAAAAATCGCAGCTATGTATCCCACGATCAGGCCTGCCAGAACAGAGAGCTGCTTCAGGTATCCTTTTGCTGCAATATTCCAGATCAGGCACACTGCCAGGGTAATCGTACCAAGGATCAGGTTCTGTACCGAACCAAAATCCTCATTATATCCACCGCCAAATGATCTTGCCCCTACTGTAAACAGGGAAAAACCAATGGCTGTTACTACAGATGCCGCAACAACCGGTGTAATGATCTTACGCCAGTACTTTGCCAGAAGTCCAAGAGTACCCTCCATCAGTCCGCCAACGATTACCGAGCCGACCACGGCCGGATATCCATAATTGGCAGCAACTGTACTTAATACCGTAACAAACGTAAAGCTTACCCCCATAACCACCGGAAGTTTCGATCCTATCTTCCAGACCGGATAGAGCTGGATCAGAGTGGCGATACCCGCCACAAACATGGCATTCTGTAAAAGAACTGCAATCTGTGCCTGAGTCAGTGAAGGCTGAGCTGCTGCTGCGATCAGTGTGATCGGTGCCAGGTTCGACACAAACATTGCCAGGATATGCTGCAGTCCGAACGGAATCGCGTTCGCGATCGGTACTCTTCCGTCCAATTGATAAATGTTGTTAATACTACCTTTGTTCTTCAAAAAGAAGCTCCTTTCCGAACAGTCTTCTCTTATTTGTTATCTATTTGTCCAAACTGTTCTCCCGCTGTCTCTATCTATTATATGTCCCCAACCAGAATTACGCAACTTATTTGTGCACCAGAGAATATTTACAAAAGCCTTTTTTCTCCTCAACAAAGAACGGAAGCTTTAGTTTTACAGAAATTCCGCATTTACTTGAGTTTCTGCAATTTCCCCTGTATAATAGAGCGAATAGCAACTATACT
>CAVCYJ010000225.1:0-4981 GCA_963605995.1 Holdemanella biformis
TACAAGCCACTCCTGATAAGCTGCGAAGCAGCTATTCGGTTATGAGCAAGTAGCGAAGCGGATTGCGAATATCCGCTTGACCTGAATCAAGTAAGTCCCCCTGCTTCAATTACGAAAAGCAATAAGCAGGGAGGATACTTGTCTGTAGAAAATGCAGAAATGTTTTCAGCAAAAATCTGCAGAAATATTCTACTATACTGTTTATACACCACAGTCTACGGATGAGAAGGAGAAATAAGTTATGAAAAAAATGTCTAAATTAATAACAACTGTTGCAGTATTTGGAATTGCTTCCGTAATCGGCCGGTCGGTTGGTTATTTTTCAGCCAGGCTACTGACTTCTGATAATTCCGGCAGTTCTTCTGTTACTGCCTCTGAAACGGCGGATTCTACAGCCGCTTCCGACAATACATCAGAAATTGCCATTGCCACACCTGCTACAGATTCTCTCTTAATAGAACACCGCGTATTCCAGACGGTTCAGAACGCAGAATCTCCTGAGTACATATTAGTTTTCTATGAAAGCGGCAGCCGAAAACTTGTACAGATAAATGATGAAACCCTCTTTTACAAATCTGCCGGTTATACCCTTGAAAGTGTCCAGAGTGTTGATGTCAGTCAGATTTATCCGGGAGCTGAAAATTTTGATTTCATGACTAAAGAAGTTACTGATGAAGGTGACTATATCAAATATGTGCTTGCCTTTAATAATCTTGAAAATTATAACAATCTTAAATCCCTTGATCAGACCGGACTCATTGTATTAGATGATGGATTTGCAGAAGGTAACTATGTAAATGCCGATACATTATGCCAGTCAATGAGCGACAATGGAAGCCCGGAGCTGAAATTAACAGAAATGCCCGACAGTCTCACTTACACAGTTAATTAAGTAAATATCGTAATTAGTAGTTACCCTCAGAAAGGTAAGTTCTATGTATACAGAAAAAATAAGAGGTAGCGATTACTATCAATATATAATTTCCGTCACCACCTATAATCCGGAGCAGGCAGCTATAAGAACCCTTAAATGGTATGTAAATCACCTGAATCAGCATCTGTTTCAGACTTGTTATTCTTATGAACTGACTCACGGAGAATGTTTTCTGATCGTTCATTTGAAGGAAAGTGAATATAAAGACGCTGAGTCCAGAAGTGTATTTCTGCAAAATGGGAAGGAAACGGCCGACAAAGTCCGTGAAGATTTCAAAATGCTGGCCTGCGGAATTATTCCCCCGAAAATTCAGAAGAAAGTAACTGATGAAATTGATGGCATAAAAAAGGAATGGTAAAATAACAGAGTTCTGAATTTATCACAGGTACAAAAGAATATATGAGAAAGAAAATAACACGAATATTCGATACTATCATTATCGGCCTTAAAGGAAAAGATGCGCTTATAAGTCTGGAAGCCCTGGAAAAACTTCAGAAGGAGTTCTCACAGAATAAGATGTCTCTTGAAGTGATCCGCAGAAAAATCGACAGTTATCCCCTGCGTTATCGAATTATTTACAAAGGTTTCTGCAATCAGTGGAATCTCGCTGAACTTAACACTGCCTTGCAGGAAAAAGACGAAGAGGTTCTCTATGCCAGGGATCTGATCGAAGCAAGTCTGATCTATGCTTTTCAGAAAAAAATAGACTTTGCCCGTTGGCACAGCCTGATCATGCAGATACGTGAATATGAAAGAGATGGTTCTTATGATGAATTTCTTATCAGCGGCTCCAAGGGCTCCTACTCAGCATTTCCTCTTGCCCGCATGGAAAACTATGTACAGATGAATTCCCGTTTTTATGCAGAAACCATGTATACGCTTCAGCGAACTCAGACTGTGGAAAGAAAGCTGGGAAAACTGGGTAAAAATCAGGAATTTATCTCTTATATGTGTGAAAACATACGGATGTTCTGTGGTGGCAGAGAAAAATCCAGATATTACATCTGTAAATATTTTCTTTTTTATCTGAACACAAAAATCAAATATTACATGGCCAGTGATAAAAATCGACGGATCAAGAGAAACATTTATCTCGATCTTCCACTCAGCAATATCTCTAAAATGGATCCCAACCGCCATGCCCATATGTCTGAAGCGGAAATAAAAGAATGTCTGATGGCAGCGAAAATCAGTTCAAATAAACTTTTTGAACTTCTGAATCGTTTTTATTCCTATGCTCTCCTCAGTGATTCGGAAGCTAATGATCCAAACTGGGAAGAATACAGCTTCATGTACCGGATTCTTCAGGGTGACTGTATTTCCAGATCGCTCCTTCTCCTCATGATTCTTTTCTTCGGAACCGAAGCGGAACTTTCTGATCCCGGACTGATCCTGACAGTAAGAAGAATGAATGAAATTCTTCAGGCCTGCAGATTCCAGATATTGGATGAGAATGCCGGAGAAGACAGTCTGGATAATTTTCTGCTTACTGTTCTTTGTTCCGATGACAAAAAATCAACGATTGACAGGATGATCGAACAAATGAACCTGATGTAATAATAAAAAATAAGGGTAACTGTTCAGTACCTTCATGGAATAGCAGACTGCTGAACAGCTACAAATAAGGAATCGATTATGCAACAACTCAACCCCGGAAGTAAACTGAATAATAAATACAGAATCCTTCGTTTTATCGGACAGGGCGGTTTTTCCTTTGCCTATGAAGCAGTTCAGGAGCCTATAGGTCTTAAGGTCTGTATCAAAGAACTTATAAAAAAAGAATCCAGAAACACATTCCTCAGAGAGGGCAAAATCCTTGCCTCATTAAAAAGTGACAGTATCGTAAAAGTCCTGGATTACTTTGAAGAAAACAATACCAGCTATATTGTACTGGAATATCTGGAAGGAATAACCCTAAAAGAATATGTAAAGCAATATGGACCAATTTCAGCAAATCAGCTTTTTTCCTCAGTTCTTCCACTCTTATCAGGTCTTTCCCTGATACATAAGCACGGGCTGATCCACCGGGATATTGCTCCGGACAATCTTATGGTTCTGGGAACAGATTTTACCGGAAGCTCGTTTCAGACTCTGCATCTGAAATTCTTCGATTTCGGGACAGCAAGAGAAAGTGGAAAAGATGACTACACCTGTACCCTGAAGGATGGTTACAGTCCGATAGAACAGGTAAGTTCACAGGGAGATCAGGGCCCGACTACAGATATTTATGCACTATCGGCTACTTTATGGTATTGCCTTACCGGTAAGATACCGGATGGAGCATACAGCCGTCTTCTGGATGATAATCTGAAACCGCCTTCCAGTCTGGGAATAGAAATTGATCCTGAACTGGAAGATATCCTGATGAAAGGATTATCATTACAAAAAGAAAACAGACCACAAAGTGCCGATGAAATGCTTATCCTTGTCAGAAAGACGCAGACGATGAACAAAAATGCCTGCCACAAATCTGAAAAAACTTTTTCAAAAAGAAAAAGCGTATTTTTCGCCGGTGGTATTTTCTGTTTTTTTGCAGTGCTTATTCTGTCTGGAATTTTTCTTTTTCACAGAAACACTCCACTGGAATATAATGAAAAGAACATGTATCAGGTAACACTAACTCCGAACGATAAATTTACAGTAGCCGGATATAATAAATCCATAAAAATTCTGGAGGAACGTCTGAAACGATTCTCTGTCAGAAGTGGGAAATATTCCCTGACAGAAAATGAGGGGGTTCTTACCCTGCTCCTGCTGAAAGAGGATTTTCCGGAAAATACAGCTGCAGGTAATAATTATAAATCTACAGATATCGATTCGGCTTCTGTTCCTGAATACGTTCTGAAAGCTTATCTTACCCGGGCTATGGAGCTTGTTATTCAAAGCTGCGAAAAAGGAGAGACTTTTAACGAAAACCTGAAGCTGGATCAGACGAAGGACTTTACCCTGACCTGGCACAAGGATTCCATTCCGGGTCAAGATTCCGACAGCACAGAGAATTCCGTCCAAAACTCAGGTGATTATTATGAATTAAACTTTTCAGATGATTTTCTGTCCCGGAACAGTGAAAAATTAAAATCCTGGAACAATAATTATGCCATTTATCAGGATCCTGATGATATTCCCTCTGTAACTCCCTATACTACTATCCCAATGGAAGATGGAAAAGGATGTTATCTGACAGATAATGATAATGGTGCTTTTTCAGAGCTTCTTAAGTATAATCTGACTCACCAGCCACTGGAACATAGTTTCTCAATTTCTGTTAAAGAGCAGGTAGACTGGAAAATGGATGCCAATGACTTTGGAAAAAAACAGATCAGAGAGAATGAAATAGATGATGGAATCTACTGTTCAGTTTATGGAATCATGACTGACGGAGAAGAAACCGATTGCTATCAGGCACTGCAAAACCGACTGGACAGCCTTGATGTTTCCTATGCACTGGGAAAAATGGACAACCTCACAGCAGTAACAAAAGGCTGTGACGGAGTAGCTTATCGTTTTCTTTCTCTTGAAATAAACTCAACCGATGAGAAAATGCAGTATGAAGATATATGGAATCTGATCGCATGCAGCCATACTTTCTGCCTGACAGATGGAAATGGAAATATTGCATGGATTTTTGATTATATCACTGCTGAAGATGAAAACGGAATTACAATCACACAGACAGAACTTCCGGACAGTTTTCTGAATGAAAATCAGACAATTTATCTGTCATATCTTAACGGCGCAGACACTATCTGCATGCTGTCAGGGAAAGTGCAGGAAGACGGAAGCTGCCGTTTTGACCGTTTTGCAGACGGAGCAGAAATTTCCAACGATAACAGATGGATCATTCCATTGATTGGAACCTGTATTAGAAATGATCTTCCGACAGAGCTTTTACCCTATGATCTGAAGTTCGTAAATAATACAGTGAATAACTGGAAATCCCTCGGACTTTTCGT
This sequence comes from Holdemanella biformis, assembly GCA_963605995.1. Taxonomy (GTDB): domain Bacteria; phylum Bacillota; class Clostridia; order Lachnospirales; family Lachnospiraceae; genus Blautia_A. The sequence goes on from CAVCYJ010000225.1 coordinate 4,888, forward strand.
AGAAAGATAATTTTAACCGGAGTCTTTCTTTGTCAAAATATATCCGGTGATTGTCGAAAAGTTTCTCTGGTAAACGGATATCCGTTCTGATAAA
>CAVCYJ010000226.1:0-4964 GCA_963605995.1 Holdemanella biformis
TATGGAGAAACTTGTTGTAGGTATCCTTGCGCACGTAGATGCTGGTAAGACTACGTTGTCGGAGGGAATTTTATATTTGACCGGTAAGATTCGTAAGCTGGGGCGGGTGGATCATAAGGATGCATATCTTGACACTTATAACCTGGAACGGGAACGTGGAATTACGATTTTTTCCAAGCAGGCGGAGTTTGAACTGGGGAACAGGGGGATAACTTTGCTGGATACGCCGGGGCACGTAGATTTCTCGGCGGAGATGGAGAGAACGCTGCAGGTTCTGGATTATGCGATCCTTGTGATCAATGGTGCAGATGGCGTGCAGGGACATACGATGACGTTATGGAGGCTTCTGGCGAGATACCGGATTCCGACGTTCCTGTTTATCAACAAAATGGATCAGGACGGAACAGATAAAGAGAAACTTCTGGCAGAATTAAAGAAGAGATTAAGCGACAACTGCGTTGATTTCACCTGGGAAAACACAGATGGAATAAAAAGCAGTGAATTATCAGACCTGCAATCTCAGTTTTTGGAAGATGTTTCCGTCTGTGATGAAGAACTGCTTGAAAAATATCTCGAAACAGAAGAAATATCAACAGCAGATATCCGAAAAGTGATCAAAGAACGAAAACTTTTCCCATGTTTCTTCGGCTCTGCGCTGAAAATGACAGGTGTGGAAGAATTTCTCCATGGTCTGGAAAAATACTGTGAGACCCCGGAATATCCGCCGGAATTTGGTGCGAAAGTATTCAAGATTGCCAGAGATGATCAGGGAAACCGTTTAAGCTATATGAAGATCACCGGAGGAACCTTAAAGGTAAAAGAACTTCTCACAGATACAGAAAAAGCAGATCAGATCCGTATCTATTCCGGTGCGAAATTTGAGCTTGCAAAAGAGGCCCCGGCAGGAACCGTCTGCGCAGTGACCGGACTTTCTCAGACATATCCGGGACAGGGATTTGGAATAGAGAAGGAATCTGAGATGCCGGTTCTGGAGCCTGTATTAAATTACAGAATCCTGCTTCCGGAGGACTGCGATGTTCATCAGATGCTGAAGAAACTCAAAGAACTGGAAGAGGAGGAACCCGAGCTTCACATCGTATGGAATGAGCAGCTTGGAGAAATCCATGCCATGCTGATGGGTGAGGTTCAGATCGAGATATTAAAGCATCTGATCTGGGAGCGTTTTCACGTAGCAGTAGAATTTGGCACAGGAAATATCGTGTATAAAGAAACTATCGCAGAGCCTGTAGAGGGCGTGGGACATTTTGAGCCGTTACGCCATTATGCAGAAGTACATCTGCTCCTGGAACCGGGAGAGCCGGGAAGCGGACTGCAGTTTTTTACCGCCTGCAGTGAGGATGTGCTGGATCGTAACTGGCAGCGGCTGATCCTGACTCATCTGGAAGAACGGGAACATCCGGGAGTATTGACAGGTTCTCCGATTACAGATATGCAGATCACCCTGATCACAGGACGGGCGCATCTGAAGCATACAGAGGGCGGAGATTTCAGACAGGCAACATACAGGGCAGTGCGTCAGGGCTTAAAGAAGGCAAAGAGTGTCCTGCTGGAGCCGTATTATGAGTTCAGGCTTGAGATTCCGGGAGAGATGATCGGTCGTGCTATGACTGATATTCAGAAAATGAATGGAACTTTCCAGCAGCCGGAAGCAGATGAAGATGATATGATGGTGCTGAGAGGAAGTGCGCCGGTATCTGCAATGCGCGATTATCAGACACAGGTTACTTCCTATACCAAAGGACGCGGCAGATTATTCTGTTCATTAAAAGGATATGCACCATGTCAGAATCAGGATGAGATTGTTGATGAGATTGGATATGATTCTGAACGTGATCTGGATAATCCGACTGGTTCTGTATTCTGTGCTCATGGAGCCGGATTCGTGGTACCGTGGTATGAAGTGGAAGATTATATGCACTTAGAGGGTGTAGATGAATCTGAACTGAGCGGCAGTATATCTGATGGAGAAGGATACGGAACAGGAAACGGAGGAGTCGGAGCCGGCAGTGGATTTTTAGGTGTTTCCGGAACAGCAGGACAGGGAAAAAACAGGAATAGCAGCAATCAGGCAGATTCGGGATATCGTCCACCTAAGAATGCAGGTGCAGGCAGCTATGAGGACGAAGAAGAGCTGAAAGCAATCTTTGAGCGCACATTTGGACCAGTTAAACGTTATAAAGAGCCGCAGTTTAAGCGGACATTTTCTTCCGGATCTGACAGCGGCAGCTATTACCGAAACAGTTCTTCTGCGAAAAAGAAAGAGAAAGAATATCTTCTTGTGGACGGCTACAATATCATTTATGCATGGGAAGACTTAAAGGAACTGGCGGATGCGGACCTTCATGCGGCGCAGACAAAACTGATGGATATTCTGAGCAACTATCAGGGATTTAAGAAATGTACGCTGATCCTTGTATTTGACGCTTACAAGGTGGAAGGCCATGTCGAAGAAGTGATTACCTATCACAATATCCATGTAGTTTACACCAGAGAGGCTGAAACAGCAGACCAGTATATTGAAAAAACAGTCCACAAGATCGGCCGTGAAAATCAGGTAACGGTAGCCACATCCGATGGGCTGGAGCAGATCATCATCATGGGGCAGGGTGCTCACCGTATGTCTGCCAGAGGCCTGCGTGATGAAATAAAAGCCACAGAAAATCAGATCCGGCAGCAATGGCATGAGAAACGTCAGAGCAGCAAGAACTATCTGATCGACAATATTTCCGATGAAATGGCACAGTATATAGAGAAGAAAAGACTGGAGAAATAAAAAAGGGGGACTGGCATTTGGGGCAGTCCCATAAGGAAGTAATCTCTATGTAGGTACAGTGTAACCCCGTGAGGGGTTGCACTGTTTCCTCTTTTATGCCACATAGCGGAATTGTTGGGGATCTTTCTTGATTTCCTCTATCATAGCACGGATTTCCTCTGCGGTAGGAATATCAATCATACCTACTGCGGAGAAATAAATATCGACCTTCACGTAACAATGACCACTTGATTTGTCGTTGTTGTGAACTTCAATACGGTCAATCAATGAATTTACGATTGTGGGTGTAAGCTCATTCACATCGGTAAGTTCTCTGAGGGTTTTAAGCAAAAGTCTTAAATCCACCGCCTTCTGATTGGTGCTTTCTAAAGTTTTTCGCATTACCGCAACCGAAGCAATTAACTCTCGTTGTTCCTTTTCGTACTCTGCCATCAGCGTGGAATAGCGGTCATCCTCCAATTCGCCAAGAACCCTGTCCTCATAGAGCGATTTAATTAAGCGGTCAATATTCTTGATACGCTTTTCATCACGCTCTACCGCCAATTTCATACGGTTGTATTCCGCTTTCTGCATCGCACTGTTTTTCTTTGCCAACATATACAAAAATACTGCTTCGTGACACTTTACAAAATCCGCAAGTCCGCTGATTGCTTCTTTTACAATATCTTCAAGTACAACGTCACGGATATAATGGATTTTGCAAGTTCCTCTGCCATCCTTATAGTTGGCACAACGGAAAAACTCTTGGTCTCGGCGTAGGCTCTTGGATGCACAGAAATGAAGCTTTGCACCGCAATCGGGGCAGAATACCAATCCCGAAAATAGGCTCGTCCGTCCCGTCTTGGTGGGGCGGCGTTTGTTTTTGCGAAGCTCTTGTACTTTTAGCCAATCCTCCTCAGATATAATAGGTTCTTGCATATTCGGTATGATCACCTGATTTTCCTCGTCAAAATAGACTTTCTTGTGAACCTTGTAGCTAACCGTACTGCTCTTAAAATTCACCGCACATCCCGTATATTGCCTATTTTCAAGAATGTGAACGACGGTTTTCGTATCCCAACGGCAAGAACCAATAGGAACTTTTTGTGAGCATTTGCGGTTTACCGATTGATAATAAGCAGACGGCACCATTATATTTTCCTTTTCTAATTGCCGTGCAATTTGAGAAGGACCACGTCCGTCAAGGCAAAGCGCAAATATCTTTCGCACGATTTCAGCGGCAGGCTCATCAATCAACCATTTTTCCTTATCAGCAGGAGCTTTCATATAACCAAACGGAACGGTGGGCGATACTCTTTTCCCGTTGTCTGACTTAGATTGCCATACCGCACGGATTTTCTTAGAAGTCTGTGCCGCATACCATTCGTTGAATATATTATAAAATGGCATCATTTCCATACCTTCACCTGTAGAAGTGTTTACGTTTTCGTGAATGGATATAAAGGTAATGCCGAGCGTAGGATATACGATTTCCGCAAGGCGACCACCCTCGATATGCTCACGGCCAAAACGGGAAAGGTCTTTTACGATAATAGTACCGATTTTACCTTCCTCAACCATACGCTGCATACGGTTAAAATCGCTACGGTCAAAGCTCGTGCCGGAAATGCCGTCATCTACGAAAAACATTGTATTGGTATATCCGTGCTTTTTAGCGTAGTCCGAAAGAATCTGCTTTTGGTTGCTGATACTGTTGGATTCGTCTATATTCCGTTTGTTTTTGCCGTTTTCATCCTTTATATCCTCGACAGAAAGGCGGCAGTACAAGGCGGTAATCAAATCGTTATTTATATTAAGTCCTTTATTATAGTTTGCAGTTGTCATTAAAATTATCTCCTTTCCGACAACCCAGACTTAGCAAAGACATACATATTATACTAAGTCCGAGTGTCGTTTTCGATTGTGCGGAGTTAGATTAAATGCTCCGCCAATATCAGTTGCTTAAACTGCTCCAACGCACTTTGTCTGCCATCGGGATTGAAGTGTGTGGAAACCTCATAGGTGGTTCCGCCTATTTTTTTGACGAAAGTATCCTCACCGAAACGGTGCATTTTTTCGTAATACCGATTGGTTTCTTTGCTTTCGGGAATAGGATAGTCCAAAAGGCAAATAGGCTCATTCAGATAGTTGGAACCGTTGTGTGCAGCATGGTCAAACAATTTTGAAACAT
>CAVCYJ010000227.1:0-4954 GCA_963605995.1 Holdemanella biformis
GATGCATTGATCATCTCCAAAAGAGTCGTAAAGTTCATTTCCTCCTCGGGTGCTTCATACCAGATATAGCCGATCAGCGCCTGATAGTAGAGCTTCTCGGCCTTCACCCAGAAATCTTCCCCTGATTTATCTCCTTCACCTTTGGTATTTGCGATGATGGTATTCACAAGCTTCAGTATATCCTTTTCTGATCGGATATACATGAATGGATTATAATGATGCGACTTGTTAAACGCGATAGTATTCAGCACTTTGATCTGATAGCCACTCTTCTTAAGCAGGTGTCCGCACTCAACCAGGATCGTACCTTTCGGGTCCGTGCAAACCACACTTGTTGGATAATCCGGATTTGGAAAGCAGCACTGCATAATGTTTGGTTTCACGAAAAATCTTGTCTTTCCGGAACCGGAACCACCGATAACCAGCACGTTTTTATTCCGAGCAGTTCCAGGATTCTTTGGCCGGTTATTCATGGTCAGGCCTTCCGTCTGGGTCAGGATCATGTTATTTTCCGGCTTGGGATCCATATAGGGTTTAATATCTGCCGCTGTTCCCCACCTGGCCGATCCATACTCCACACCCTGACGATATTTCTTGGCATTCTTACTTCGGTAATAAACAAGGCCTCTGAAGATCACCGCCACCAGTATTCCTACCAGAAGATCCAGCGGGTGAAAACTGAGAAAAGGATTCTTAAATCCCTGGGTAAAGCAAAGAAATGTATTTCCAATCTTCTTTGCCACCATGTCTCCGGGAACGTGCCGGTATACCCAGCTGATTTTATCAGCCAGGTATCCCATGATCACGTAAGGAACGGATAGAACCAGAAGTTTCTTTACATCTTCTGTCCTCATCGCTCCTGCCCCCTGTCTTTCTGCTTGGATCTCTCACGCTGCTTGTCCTGTACCTTGGATTTCTGAATATACTGGGACAGACGCTTCTGGATGGACGGCTTCTTGGATTTCACCAGTTCCATGGTGGAAAATTCCTTAAAAGCTGCCGTCATCACATCCACATCTCGTGCCTTGAAAAACACAAAATACTTGGGCTTCTCCGAATATTTATCCTTTTTTAACGCAAAATCAATGCTGTATTTATTTGCGATCCTTTCGAAAGACTTGATATTTTTATCGGTAATCTCAATATTGGTCAGACCCTGATTCTGTTTCATCAGCTGCTTCATTGTCTGCTTGCCTCTTTGGCTCTTCGGACTTTCTCTATTTGCCGCTCTCTGCTTGTGCTTATTATTGCAAAACTTTAGAAATGCTCTCATTGCCTTTCTAAGTTCCTGAGCCGTGAGTTTTGCACCTTTTGTATCCAGACGAATTACCAGGGCGACAATCTTCTCACTTACCTGCTCCTGCATCTAACTCCTCCTCCGGATCTATATCGAAACGATCGAAATCCCAAAGCTCAATCTCCGGGATCCTTTTGCTCTCATCCTTTTTATTTTTCTTTGAACTTCTAAGGATTAATAAGGCAGCACCTATTCCGGCTACCACCAATCCACTTACCAGTAAAATTTTCTTCTTCACTGTCATATCCTCCATAATCTCACTCTCTACCTGTTTCTTAATGCATTAAACCGCCACTATAGGCATGTCTGGCTCCATTCCGTACATATTTGGGGATTGGATAATAGATGCTCATATCATAGCGACGCTGATTATATTTTCTTTCCCGGGCCATTCTGCGAAGTTCATCTTCAACCATTTTCGCTTCGTCCTGGCGTCTCCATTTCTCCCTGAGAACACTGTTGTGGGAATGATAGATTCCGCAAATACTCTTGTAGCTGTAATCCATATATTTCCCAGGCGTAGCCATCATGATCTTGTATGGCACAACATAAAATGTCATAAAATTCACCCAGAATTTTTTTCCATTGATCTGGATTCTCTTGCCATCCTTTCTTGGCTGCTTGGTATATACCGGAGCCACCAGCATATGATCATCATCGATGCGCTTCATGACCACGAAATATCTGGCATTCAGGTCCTTCAGTGTTCTCCAGATCGTCTGCTCTTCTTTTGTAAGAATTTCCTGCTCATAATCCTGATCAAACGCACAAATAGCTCCTCGATGGTTAAAATCGTAATATCTTGTCATCTTAAATTTCTCCTTAATCTCTAAAAAGGCTTGCGCCGTTCTTCATTTTCTGTTCGCTCTCCAGGCTTCTGTGATTGATGCCCTGAAAGCTTACCGGGATACACATAGCAAGAACCCGGTCATAGATACGCTGATGGGCGATATCCTCCGGGTTCTTCAAAGTGTTCATTGATAGATTTGTTGTAACGATCAGCGGCATCCTTGTCTTGTACCGCTCATCAATAATGTTAAATACCTGCTCTAAAGCAAACTCCGTATTTCTCTCGATTCCCAGATCATCAATGATCAACAGGGAATAGCTCATAAGGCTTGCTACGAAAGCATTTTTGTCATCGGAATACATGCTGCTGAGCTTGTTTAATATCTTGGCGAAGTTGGTCATCATCACCGTCACACCCTGCTCGATCAGGGCATTGGCAATGCAGGCCGCATAAAATGTTTTGCCGGATCCTACGCCTCCCCAAAGCAGGAGCCCGTCATTATTGGCTTTTCGCTCCGGCCAGGTATCCACGTATTTTCTGGCTGATGTTAGCTGTGGCAGCATGCCATCATCCTTTTCAAAGGTACACTCCAGAAGTGCCCTGTCATGGATACAGGTGCCTTTAGCTCTCCTGATCCGATCCAGCTCTTCTTTACGGCGAATCTCTGCTTCTTCTCTTTCCCGATGCTCCTCACCACATTTACAAAGCACCGAAACAGTCATTTTCTCACCTGATAAAGGCCAGAGAATACTGCGTTGCTTGCGGGTATGGCAGTTGCCGCAGTAAAGAAGACCGTCTTCACCGATATAATCGCCTGGATCAGTGAGCAGGATGGAACTTTCTGTTGCATCTCCTGCTGTCCGACCACCTGGAATTTCGCTGGGATTATCTATTACTTTTTGCTGTACCATCCCATTAAGTACATCTTTTACATCCATCAAAAGCTCTCTCCTTCCTCAAATGAATAATCTTCAAAAGGCTTTTTCTTATTTCCTGCCTGTGGACGCTTCAGCTCATCCTTCTTGGCCCACTGCAGAATGGTGTGATAGTGGTTGTCATATTTTTTGCCGGTGGTGGCCATGTAGGAAGAGAAATAATCGATCTTTACCAGATAATCAGGATAAAGCTTTTTGAGGCTGTCATATTCCGCATCAGAGAGAATCACATTTTCATTGACTCCGTAGGGACCATGCTGTCTGCTGTGGTTGGATTTTTTTCTTTCGGATTTTTGCCCTTTATCTGACTTCGCAGCCAGATCTATCTCTACATCTGACTCTGTCTCTTTCTCTATCTTTTTCTCTGACTCTATCTCTTTCTCTATCTCTATGTCACCAGAAATCACCGGTCTGTCACGGTCTGTCATTCCAGTGTCACCACCTGTCACATCAGCGTCACATTGTGACACCTGAGTTTTATCCGGTAAGGCGGCCTGTTTCTTTTCGGCCAGCTCTTTTCTTGCCCGATGATTTCTCATTCTGACTGCCGAATCCGACTCTGATCCCACCATTTCCTGAAAGTCTGTCATCTGGATCACGCCCTCTTCAGTTCCCTGCTCGATGAGATTAACCTTATTCAAAGCCTGAAGGGTAAGCCGGACAGCCATCGCGTCTTCATCAATTAGCAAGGCCACCTCGTCCTCAATGCTGGAATAGATACCTCTTAGGTAAATCACCCCATTTGACTTAAGACTTACCAACAGCAATTTCAGATAAACGATCACCACCGTATCTCCCTGTGGTAATTTCCGAAGATATTTGATCGTAACCTGGCTGAAAAAGTGCTCATTGAGTTTTAACCAGTAATATTTTTTACTCTGCGCCATCTCTGTATGCCTCCTCTCGAAAAGTCTTCTGTCCCTTGATATATGGACATTCCAGGTGTTTGCAGAAGCGATACTTCCAGTCAGAACGATGGCATTTGCATCCCCAGCAGAAATAATCCTCTGAAATTTGAAAGGAAGGATCACCGGCTTTTCGCATGGCCACTTCATAATGAACCAGACGGTTTTCTGTTAATGCCTGCATATGCTCACCGCCTTCCCGCCTGCCCCTTTTCTGCTTGATTGAAGAATTTCTTTCATACAGAATCCGATACATGGGCCGTTTTTCCCATAAGAACAACCATCACATGGGTTTGTTTTCTTCTTTGGCTTCACCGGAATCAGGTAATAACAATTCTCCTTACCTAATGTGCATCCCTGCTTTTTACCACCCCACCAGTAACAATATTGGCAATCCCCGGGTTTATCCTCTGCAAATTTATATTTCATCATTTCACTCTGCCTCCTCTCTTCGATCTACTTTTATGAATCGGTCACCCCTGCTTGCAGCCCTACAAAGGCTGTATGCTACTACTACACTTCCTGCAAATGTTATGACCAAAACTGTAATCATGATTTCCTTTATCATGTTCCTTACCTCCAAAATTTATTTTTGCGTTAATTTCTTCACCGCCTGGTGTGGACAGGTGGATCGGTTTCTTAATCGCAAAAGGATAAGGCAGAATACGTAAGTGGTACTCTGCCTCATAGTTTTCACGATTAAATCGTATCGCTAATATTTTTCAGTTTTGCTTGTCCCCGACACCCTGAACTGAAAACAGGAACCCTCCGGCCCGCATCTTGGTCAGACGCTCATAGGCCGTTTTACCTCCCCGTGGATCTCACCGGGCCGCCCGCAGCTAAACTGCGACTAGACGGAAGTATCATTGTCCCCTGTATGCTTCCTGGCAATCAGACCGTACCATCAGGTCTGTTTCGTTTCTCTGTTGATCGCTCGCTTCCATCGGAAGGTCGTCGCGTCAGAAAACTTGTTGCTCCACATACAAGGATATGAACCGGAGGGCTGCATATGAAATTGTCAAGGTTC
>CAVCYJ010000228.1:0-4948 GCA_963605995.1 Holdemanella biformis
CAATGGCTGTATATATGCTTGGATTCAATACGTATATGGGATTTGGTGATAAAATCCGTGGAGAATTAGGAGAAGATAAAGACGGAATGCTGAAACGGATTTATGAGTATGTAAAAAGAGTGCAATAGTATTGCAGACGTAAAGTAATTGAGTGTAACAAAAGGATTGAAATATGAAGAATCTGAAGGAACAGGACATTAAATCTTAACTTCTAAAAATATTAACACTCAACGAATTGCGACTCATTGGCAGACTTTGAAAAACCGCATAAAATCAAGGGAAAACAGCAATTTGACTTGATTTTTCGATGAAAATATGGCATAATAATAGAGAAATAATTAACCCTCAATAATTAGGAGGATAAGTGCCATATGTACCTCAATTGCAAGGTGAAGATACCGGAAGCGGATGGAAAAATCTCAAAGAAAACGATTAAGGGAACCACATACATTTATTATGAGTATGCAAGGATTTATTTGAAAGAAAAAAAGTACAATACTCCCAAACGGATCTGTGTGGGAAAACAGGTTCCAGGACAGCCAGCGTTAATGCTGCCGAATGACAAGTTTTTAAAGACTTTTCCGCAGGTGGTCTTACCGGAAGAAAAAAGCAATTACAGAAGCGGATGCCTGCGTATTGGTGCATATATTGTATTGCGAAAGATCATTTCAAATTACAAGCTGGATCTGATGCTTGCTCGTATTCTGGGAAGAGATGCGGGATTGTTTCTTGATCTTGCAGTATATTCAATTATTACAGAGAACAATGCAGGACAATACTATCCGGATTATGCTTACAGCCATCCGCTTATGACAGAGGAAATGAAAATATACAGCGACTCAAAAGTCTCGGATTTCCTTGCAAAAACGACAGTAGATCAGAGAATTCAGTTTCTGAATGAATGGAATGAAAAACGTGACCATCGGGAAAAAATTTATATTTCCTATGATTCCACAAACAAAAACTGTCAGGCTGGTGAAATCGATATGGTTGAATTCGGACATCCAAAGGAGGATCAGGGAAAGGAAATCTTCAACTACTCTGTCGCCTATGACCGGACGAATAGTGAACCGCTATATTACGAGGCATATCCAGGAAGTATCATCGACATTTCTCAGCTTAGATACACCTTGAAAAAAGCGAAAGGGTATGGCTACCAGAAGGTCGGATTTATCCTTGACAGAGGATACTTTTGCAAAGAGAATATCCAATTTATGGATGAAAATGGCTATGATTTTGTGATTATGGTCAAAGGAATGAAAAAGCTGGTGCGGGAACTTATCCTGCAGGTACGTGGAACCTTTGAAGATGACCGCAGAAACAGTATACGTTCCTATAAGATTAGTGGAACAACGATAAAAACAAGATTATATGCTGACGATGAGAAGGAACGGTACATACATGTTTATTTTAATGACAGTAAAAAGAAAGCCGAACGCGAAAATTTCGAAGATAAAATAGACCGAATGGGGAAAAAGCTTAAGGCGTGTATGGGAGAATCTATTCGACCTGGTGGAGAATATAAAAAGTATTTTGATCTGGTATACTGGCATCCGGGAGAGGAAGATGAAAAGTTTATGTCGGGGATAGAGCGAACCGATGTGATTAACGAAGAAATAAAACTCTGTGGGTATTTTGCTATTGTGACCTCGACCAGAATGACAGCGGAGGAAGCACTTGATCTGTATAAGAGCAGGGATGTATCTGAGAAGCTATTCCGAGGCACCAAATCATATCTTGGTGCAAAGAGTGAACGTGTATACTCAAATGAATCAGCAGATACAAAGCTGTTTATAGAATTCGTGGCAACAATCATCCGAAGTAAAATGTATACCCTGCTGAAAGAAGAAATGAACAAGCAGGAACGAAAACAGAATTATATGACTGTTCCGGCAGCAATCAGCGAACTGGAAAAGATTGAAATACTAAAGGGTGCGGATAACGAATATCGACTGGATTATGCTGTAACTGCAACACAGAAAGCTATACTAAAAGCATTTGGCATGACAGCAACTAATATTCAGAGAGAGGCAGATGCAATAAGTTCCGACCTTTTTAGGATAGAAAAAGAAGCATTTGAAAAAGCAGCGTTAAACCAGAATACGGACAATCATATGGAGGATAAGGAATAATGGCAAGGCGATCAATAACTCTGGATGAAAAAATTGAAAAAGCTCAGGCAGATGTCGCAGTAGCAAAAGAAAAATATGACAAAGCTGTGGATGAATTGGAAAAACTTTTGACCAAACGAAAAGAACGTGATAGTAAAGAATTACTGGATGCTTTTGCTGCGAGTGATAAATCGCTCGCAGATGTATTGGAATTTCTGCAGGGAATATCGGTGGACAAAGATGTTGAGTGTTAAAAAAGTTAGGAAGTTAAGAAAAAATAATGGAATTCCCTATCTTCGATTAGTCCGCAGCGTAAGAAAACCTTCTAAAAGCAATCCAGACAAAATTACTTCTTACAAACACACAGAACTTTCTATTGGTCCGCTTTCTCGTTTTGATGATGGAAAACCTGACTATGTAAAGAGATTGAAAGCGTCCTTCAAGGCAGGGCAGCCTCTGATTGCTTCTCTTAAACCATACTGCTCAGAACCGATTGTTCCAAGTGAACATGGTCTGGCGGAGGCGGAAGACATTTTCTCCAGGTCTTTTGCCCATCCCAGATACTGCGCGCAGATTTTACTGGATCCAATTTTTAAAAGCCTTGGTTTAGCTGAGCTTATGGCTTCCATCAAACACAATTCAAAAATCAAATACGATCTCGTGGATTATGTCAGACTGCTTATTTATGGGCGGATTCTGGAACCGGCATCAAAACTTGCTACAGTTCATAAAAACGAAGAGTTTTATACGCCGATTGTTTCGGATAATTCTTATTTTTATCATGTTTATGATACGCTGGATGTGATTTATAAAAATCGGTTAAAAATCATGCAGCGGATGAATTCTGCCATCTGCAAGGGAATGGGGCGCGATACTTCTCTCCTTTTTTACGATGTCACAAACTTTTATTTCGAGATTGGAGACCCGGATCCGGATGTGGAAGATGAAAATGGAAATTTTGTAGAAAAAGGCATTCGTCAAAAAGGAGTCAGTAAAGAACACCGGACAGAGCCGATTGTGCAGATGTCTATGTTTCTTGATAATTCCGGTATTCCGGTGGCAATGAATATTTTCCCGGGCAATACACTGGATCATCAGACTGCTGTTCCAACGTATAATGACGTTGTTTCAAAACTTGGATTTAAAGGGAAATTTATATTCATCGCGGATAAAGGAATCTGTACCGGCCCAATCATGTGCAGACTTCTTGATGATGGAAACGGTTACATTATCAGCAAAAGCCTGAAAAAGAGCCTGCAGGAAGACCGGAAATGGGCAATAGATCAGACGGGTTATACAGTTGTAGACAAAAATTTCAAGTATAAATCCAGAATCATTACCATAACGGTAAAGGATCAGGAGGGTAACAAAAGGCAGTTGAAACAGAAAGCGGTCGTTTACTGGAGTAAACATTTTTACGACCGGGACGTTGCGGAACATCAATCATTTCTGGAGTTTATAAAAAAGTTGAAAGAAAGTCCGGAATCATTCCATGTAACCAAAGCACAGGCCGGTTCATTGAAAAAATTTATTTCAAAACAAGTTTTAAATAAAGAAACGGGTGAAGTATTGGATTCCAGAAAACTTCTTGCAATGATTGATGAAAAGAAACTGGAGGAGTTCACTTCGCTGATGGGATACTATCAGATTCGCACCAGTGAGGTGGATATGGATGACCGGGAGATCATAGATAAATATCACGGACTTTCCAGAATTGAAAATCAGTTTGAAGAACTGAAAGGGCCACTGGCAACCAGGCCTGTCTACGTAAAAACAAAAGAACACATCCATGCACACCTGTTGCTTTGTATGATAGCGTTGACCATGATACGCCTAATCCAGAGAAAGTATCTGTTAAAAAATCCCCCTGCCTCCAATGACACGAGGGAATGGACTTATGGATTATCGGGAAAGCATGTACAAAAAGCATTACAAAAATGGAAAGTGATACCGATGAGGGCTGAGAGTTATTGGTTCGCGGATGTAGATGACACAGATCTGAAAATGATTTTAGATTCTTATAACTTGCAGATACCGCCCAGGTTATACACGGATGGCGAATTAAGAAGAATGAAAAAACAAATACAGCCGTTTTAAGTATGTTATTAGGTACGTTGTATTATTTTAAGGCAAAACTTCCGGAAGTACGATACTTATCATATTTTCTGGAAGTTTTGTCTTTGAGCAAATGGCAAACTCGGGAAGAATAGCAAGGAAATTGAACAGGAATTACTCTTATTGTAAACAGAATTTCACAGGGAGACCTGTGTTACTGAAATTTTAGGTGCATGACAGAGACAACTGTGGTAAAATAAACACACTGGAGTTACGAAAGGAGATATTCGTATGGTACGTAAAGCAGAGATAAAAAAAGTAGAAGGCCTTCGCGGAGGCAAGGGAACACTTGAGATGCATCATATCCTGAAACCGGAAGAGTTAAACGGTCACGGAAGAATGTATGCACTGGTGAAGATGGAGCCGCACAGCAGCATTGGCGTGCATGAGCATATTGGCGAGACCGAGCCGTATTATGTACTTTCCGGTCATGGAACTTTTATCGATCATGATGGTTCCCGGATCCCGGTAGGACCGGACGATGTCTGTATCATTGAATGCGGACAGCACCACGGCTTTGAAAATGACTCAGACGAAGAGCTGGTCATGATGGCTTTGGTATATAACGAGTAGAGACAGGAGAACAAAGATGGCAGCGGATATTATCGATTTAAAAGACCGCATGAAAAACACGGCGGACAAAAAGACGGCTGCAGAGCAGGTGCAGGCATTAAAAGAAGCTTATGCACTGATCTCACCTCTGACCAACCTTCCTTATGTAG
>CAVCYJ010000229.1:0-4937 GCA_963605995.1 Holdemanella biformis
ATACAGTAAAATTTTATGAAAACTGCTAAAAAATATAGAAAATAAAAGACAGTATTTTCACCTCTATGGAAAAAATATGATTTTTGAAAAAACAAACATTGTAATAATGGTTTCAACGTGACATAATAAGAATGGAAAAGTAAAAAGCAGGTTAAATTCCGGTTAGAGACAGGTAAAGATAACCTGCTTACATTATGCGCCGATTTCCTGATATCAGGATGGAAATTGGTTCGACGACAAAGGAGAAAATTATGGAAATTTTTTCAATGATCTTGTCATTATTAAGCGGAGTAGCACTGTTTTTGTTCGGTATGTCACTGATGGGCGATGGCCTGAAAATGGTTGCCGGAAATAAACTGGAAGCGTTCCTGTATCGAATGACAAATACACCTCTGAAGGGAGTTGCGCTTGGAACGGCAGTTACCAGCGTAATCCAGTCATCTTCCGCAACAACCGTAATGGTCATCGGTTTCGTAAACTCCGGTATGATGAAATTGAAACAGGCCATCGGTATTGTCATGGGAGCAAACATCGGAACCAGTATTACAGGATGGATCCTCTGCCTTTCTTATATTGAAGGAAAGAACGGAATCGCCAAGATCCTGTCTACTGCAACAATCTCAGCAGTAGTGGCTATCATTGGTATTATCATGCGTATGTTCTGCAAGCGTTCTGTGAATAAGAACATTGGTAACATCATGCTTGGCTTCGCAATCCTGATGACAGGTATGCAGACAATGAGTGGAGCCGTATCACCTCTGAAAGACAGTCCGGTATTTATAAATATGCTGACAATGTTTTCTAATCCGCTGATCGGTATTCTGGTAGGTATTGCATTTACAGCAGTGCTTCAGAGTGCATCGGCAACAGTTGGTGTGCTGCAGGCATTATCTGTGACAGGAATCCTGACATTTTCGAGTGCATTCCCGATTGTACTTGGTATCGGTGTAGGTGCTGCATGTCCGGTTCTGATCTCGGCGATCGGTGCAAATAAAAACGGTAAACGTACAGCACTTGTCTATCTGCTCAATGACCTGTTTGGTCTGATCCTGTGGTCTGTGATTTTCTATACGGTAAATGCGTTTGTTCATTTCGGATTTATGGATACGATCATGACACCTGTTTCAATCGCATTTCTGAATACGATATTCCGTGTGGCAACGGTATGCGCACTGTTTGCATTTATTCCGAAAATTGAGCAGCTTGTATGCTGGATTGTCAAAGACAGTGAAGAGGATCTGGAGGATGAGGCAGATTTTGATCTTCTGGAGGAACGTCTGCTGAACTATCCGGCGCTTGCCATTGGACAGTGCCATCGTGCGATGAGCGGTATGGCGAAGAAGCTACGCAAGAATGTCAACCGGGCAATGAACCTTCTGAATGAGTATCAGCAGGATAAATTTGATAAGGTACAGAGAAAAGAAAATCTGATAGATAAGTATGAGAGCCGTTTAGGTGATTATCTGATGAAGCTGACAAAGCATGAGATGAACAGCGCACAGACAAAGCAGGCTTCTCTTTATCTGCATACGATCAATGACTTTGAGAGAATCGGCGACCATGCATCTTATATCGCATATATGTCCTGTGAAATGCATGATAATCATACCAACTTCTCCGAGGAGGCATGGGATGAGCTGAATGTGGTGATGGGGGCAGTGCGTGAGGTGATAAACCTTACCTGTCGAGCATTCCTCAATGATGACCAGGAGATGGCACAAAGAGTTGCACCTCTTGGTATGGTGATCACCTCCTTATGTAATGAATTGAAAATGCATCATGTAGAGCGTCTGAGTAAAGGCAACTGTGGACTGGAGGAAGGAACCGTATATACAGATATCCTTAACAGCTTCAACCGTATTGCTGCACACTGCGCAAGCGCAATGGTAGCACTTCTCAAGAACTCAGATGAGAATCCGGATATGCATATCCATGATTCCAAAATCTATCCGTCTGACAGCGTTGAATATCGTACATACTTCAACGAATATCGTCAGAAGTATGAGATCGTAAAGAACGAAGAACATATGCGAAGCATGGAACCGGAAGAAGTAGAATAATAATAGAATGTTTATAAAGAAGTCCCCTGACTGCCGGATATAACAGCAGTCAGGGGACTTCTTTGCTTTTATGTTTTTAACTATTTGATTATTTTTCTTCTTTTTTCTCTTCAGCTTTCTTGAATTCCGGTACGTTTCCCTCTCCATAGTAAGCTTTCAGATAGATTTCTTTCAGCTCGGACATTAATGGATATCTCGGGTTAGCGGCAGTACACTGGTCGTTGAATGCCTGCTCGGTCATTTCATCCAGGGTTTCAAGGAAATATTTCTCATCTACACCATACTCTCTGATCGTATGCTTGATTTCGATCGTATCCATCAGTTCCTGTAGTTTCTTAAGAAGCTTCTCAAATACTTCTCTGTCGTCTTTGCCTGTCAGACCTACAGAACGGCCAACCTCAGCATAGCGGGTCAGTGTATGCGGATACTGATACTGCGGGAAGGTACCCATCTTAGCCGGAACTTCATCTGCATTGTAGCGCAGTACATGAAGCAGGACCAGAGCATTTGCGATACCGTGTGGAATATGGTGGAAAGCACCCAGCTTATGTGCAAGAGAGTGGTTTACACCGAGGAAGGCATTTGCGAAAGCCATACCGGCCATGCAGGAAGCGTTTGCCATATGCTGTCTTGCCTCTACATCGGAACCATCTTTGTATGCACGCGGCAGATAATCAAATACCAGTCTGATCGCATTTAATGCAAGACCATCAGTATAATCAGAAGCCATCATAGAAGCATAAGCTTCAAGTGCATGAGTCATAACATCAATACCGGAAGCGCAGGTCAGTCCTTTTGGTGCGCTCATCATATTGTCGGTATCAACGATCGCCATATCCGGCAGTAATTCATAGTCAGCCAGAGGCCATTTGATACCGGTTTCCTTATCAGTGATAATGGCGAATGGTGTTACCTCAGAACCTGTACCGGAAGAGGTAGGAACAGCTACGAAGTAAGCTTTCTTACCCATATGCGGGAAAGTATAGATTCTCTTACGGATATCCATGAAGTCCATAGCCATATCATCAAAGTTAGCGTCCGGATTTTCATAGAGAACCCACATGATCTTGCCGGCATCCATTGCGGAACCACCGCCCATTGCGATAATGCAGTCAGGCTCGAACATTCTCATTGCGGCAGCACCGGCTCTTGCGGAAGCAAGGGATGGATCTGGCTCTACATCATAGAAGCAGGTGTGAACGATACCCATCTGGTCTAATTTATCTTCGATTTTCTTAGTATATCCATTCTTATAAAGGAAAGAGTCTGTTACGATAAAGCAGCGTTTCTTGTGCATAACAGTGCCAAGCTCATCCAGAGCAACCGGCAGGCATCCTTTTTTGAAGTAAACTTTTTCCGGTGTTCTAATCCAGAGCATATTTTCTCTCCTTTCAGCAACTGTCTTAATGTTGATCAGATGTTTTACACCTACGTTCTCGGATACGGAGTTACCACCCCAGGAACCGCAGCCCAGAGTCAGGGACGGAGCAAGCTTGAAGTTGTAAAGATCGCCGATACCACCCTGAGAAGATGGAGTGTTGATCAGGATACGGCAGGTCTTCATAGCTGCTGCGTGTTTTTCCATCTTTTCTGTTTCTCTTGTGTCAATGTACAGTGCAGAAGTATGACCATAACCGCCATCTGCTACAAGTCTTTCGGCCTTGGCAATAGCTTCATCAAAAGTCTTGGCCTTGTACATGGCAAGTACAGGAGAAAGCTTTTCATGTGCAAATTCTTCGCTGATATCTACAGATTCAACTTCACCGATCAGAATCTTTGTTTCCGGAGGAACCTTAACACCGGCAAGTTCAGCGATAGTAGCAGCCTTCTGACCTACAATCTTGGCATTTAATGCACCGTTGATAATGATCGTCTTTCTTACTTTGTCTAATTCCTCAGGATTCAGGAAGTAGCATCCTCTGTACTGGAATTCATCTTTTACTTTCTTATAAATGCTCTCAAGAACAGTAACAGACTGCTCGGAAGCACAGATCATACCATTGTCAAAAGTTTTGGAATGGATGATGGAGTTAACTGCCAGGCGGATATCGGCAGTTTCGTCAATGATAACAGGAGTATTTCCAGGTCCTACACCCAGAGCCGGTTTTCCGGAAGAATAAGCAGCCTTAACCATTCCGGGACCGCCTGTTGCAAGGATGATATCCGCTTCGCGCATAACCTGGTTGGTCAGCTCAAGGCTTGGAGTATCGATCCATCCGATGATTCCTTCCGGAGCACCTGCCGCTACGGCTGCTTCCAGAACAACCTTTGCTGCGTCAATTGTACATTTTTTTGCGCGTGGGTGCGGGCTGATGATGATCGCATTACGGGTTTTCAGCGAAATCAGAGTTTTGAAAATTGCAGTAGAGGTCGGGTTTGTTGTCGGGATAACTGCGGCAACCAGACCGATCGGCTCTGCGATTTTCTTGATACCGTAAGCAGTGTCTTCCTCGATCACACCGCAGGTTTTGGTATTTTTGTACGCATTGTAAATATATTCTGATGCAAAATGATTCTTGATAACCTTATCTTCTACAATACCCATGCCTGTTTCTTCAACTGCATCTTTAGCAAGCGGGATACGGGCTTTGTCGGCAGCAGTAGCAGCAGCTTTGAAAATCTTATCTACCTGCTCCTGGGTATAGGTTGCAAAAACTTTCTGTGCCTCTTTCATAGCTGCGATTTTTGCAGTGAGGGCTTCGGGGGTGTCGATGATGGTTGGGATGTTGTTCTCTTTTTTTGCCATTTTTGGAATCCTCCTGTGATCGGTTTTATCATTATTAAGAAAAGTCAAGCGGGTATTCGCAATCCGCTTCGCTACTTGCTCATAACCAAATAACTGCTCCGCAGTTTATCAGAAGGAGTGTACACTCCTCC
>CAVCYJ010000230.1:0-4882 GCA_963605995.1 Holdemanella biformis
GAACCAGCGTGGTACCGATGAGAGCGACACCGCCTCCGGCCATAAGCTGTTTCATTCCCTGTGACTTGGCCCCGGATAGTGATAAGTAATCCCTTGATATAATCGTAAACGTCAAATCATGCGTGTATGTTGTAACCTAAAAGTACCGAAAATTGGAATCAAAATTCCCTGAGATTGGATCGGGAATTCCCCGGAAATGGAAAGGACACGTTGAATCATTCACCTCTCACTCATATCCTTTATCTAAAGCACAACCAATAGATAAAGGAGGAAAGGAAATGCTCAACATGTCCGATATCAATGATATCAGAGATTTATACAGCAGAGGCTGCAGGATTGGAGAAATCGCCCGGAAAACAGGCTTTGATCCCAAAACGGTTCGAAAATACCTGGACAAGGAGGATTTTTCAGAGGAAGCACCTGCTATGACGGCGAAAGCGTCGATTCTCGATCCATACAAGGATCTGATTGCCGATTGGCTGAAGGAGGATCAGAAGCACTGGAACAAGCAGCGACACACGGCAAAGCGGGTTTATGAACGCTTAACGCAGGAGCAGGGATTTACCGGCAGCTATGAGACGGTCCAGCGCTACATGAAGAAGCAGAACCGTAACCCGCAGGGAAAGGCCACGCAAGAGCTTGTCTGGGATCCCGGATACGCTCAGGTAGACTTTGGAGAAGGCGATTTTTATGAGAACGGACAATGTCTGCGGCGCAAGTACCTGGTTGTTTCCTTCCCCTACAGCAATGATTCCTTTGTCCAGCTGTTCGGCGGCGAGACGGCCGAATGCGTATGTCAGGGGCTCAAGGATATCTTCGAGTATATCGGCGGTGTGCCGCCGATGCTGGTCTTTGATAATGCGACCGGAGTCGGACACAGGGTTCACGACAAGGTAACGGAAACCGATCTGTTCAAACGCTTTCGTGCGCATTACCGCTTCCAGGCTCGTTTTTGCAATCCGGAATCCGGATGGGAAAAGGGAAACGTGGAGAACAAGGTGGGAACGGTGAGGCGGAATCTTTTCGTTCCGATCCCCCGCTACCATGACATTCTTGAATACAACAGAGAGCTTCTCCAGATGCATGAGCAGAAAGCCTCGGAGCTTCACTACAAGAAGGGAATCCCGATCAGCGAACTGTTTCTGGAAGATCAGAAAAGCTTTGTCGAACTTCCTGCCAAGCCGTTCAATGTATGCAGATATGACTATTTCAAGGCGGACGGCTACGGAAAGGTCTGCATTGACGGAAAGCACTACTACTCGACGAGACCGGAATATCACGGGCAGAAGGTCATGATCGGTATCCGTGCTCACTTTATAGAGGTTCTGGATGAAAACGGCCACCTGGTGGTACGTCATAGACGCCAGTATGGCAGTGAACGGACCGATACATCGGATTACAGCACCACACTGCAGGTATTGTCCAGAAACGTAGGATCCTGGAGAAACAGCGGTGTCAGAAACGACATGCCCAATCCGCTTGTTGAATACCTGGATAGTCTTGAAAAGCCGGAGCTAAAGGACAAGCTTCGCCTGTTAAGCAACCTGAATGATGTGTATGGATACCGGTCATCGATCGAAGCCATGGGACTTGCATTGAAGAATGGAAGCGTAAATGCATCCGATGCCGCAATCATCGCTCAGAGAATTAATGGCTATGGGCTCGACACACCGCCGGAATCCGGCCCATCGCTTTCTGTTTATGATGAAGCGTTCCTGTCGAATCGGAAGGGAGGTGTGGCGTCATGATGAGTGTCAAGGAACAGGGACTGCTGGAGGAAGAAATCTCCGGCTACTGCAAAAAGCTGTTCTTTACGTCTGCGATTCCCGAGCTGTGTCAGGCAGAAGGGACGCCAAAACAGGTCGAATATCTGAAAAATGCCCTTAAACTGGAGATTGAAAGGCGCGACGCCAACCATATCCAGCGTCTTATTAAACGGGCCAGATTTCCTGTGTATAAGACCTTTGACGGGTATGAATTCAAGCCAGTCCAGCTGCCGCCTGCACTAAGCCAGGAAGACCTCATGAACGTTTCGTTTATCGAGAACCGGCAGAACCTGGTGCTGTATGGGCCTGTCGGTGTAGGCAAGACCCATATGGCCATCGCCGCCGGAGTCATTGCCTGCGGAAAGGGCTATAAAGTGCGGTTCTATACCGTTACAGAGCTGGTGCTGAAGCTGGCGGAGGCCAGAAAGAACGGCACTCTGGAACGGCTTAGGACGACACTGAACCAACAGGATCTTCTGATTCTGGATGAGTGGGGCTACGTTCCTGTGGATCGAGACGGTTCAGAGCTGTTATTCCAGGTAATATCCGACAGCTATGAGAGCCGGAGCCTGATATTAACCACAAATCTGGAGTTTTCGAAATGGGGAGGGATCTTTACCGATGAACAGATGGCCGCAGCCATGATAGACAGGCTTGCCCACCACGGGCACCTGATTATGTTCCAGGGACAGAGCTATCGAATGGAGCACGCGTTAATGAGACAAACAGCACCGCAGACGGAAGAAATCGCGTCCTGACATTTTTGAGGAATTCCCATTACAAAAAGAGGGAATTTTCATGACAACTTTGCGGACTTTTACTTGACAATATACACAAAGTGTACAAAGCAAGGCTTTTAAGGCGTAAAATGAGATGTGAACTTCCTAGAAAAAATCCCCTAAAGCCATATTCCGGGTGAGGTCTGCTCCTAGACCTCACCCCCTGTGGCCGGTTCGGACGTCGTATTGATGAAGGACAGAATCTCATCCAGCGATCGCGAGCTTGTCTCCAGTGCTTTCATGATCAGATCCTTCTGATAGTCCTTTCTGATATCATACAGCTTTTTGAGTTCATCCACAGCCTTCTCGTGCGCTGCCCTGGTTTTTGATACTTTTTCTTCTGCCTGCTCAATCTTCAGTTCCAGTGCCTGCACTGCCGTTCTCCGTGTTCTCGACATATCTTTGCTCCTTCCTACTTTGTTTCATCAGCTTCCTGCAGCAGTTTTCCGATCTCCCGCGCGTGGTACTGTACATTTGCCTCTTTCAATCCGAAAGAATCTAAGATGATTTTCTGTGTTTTCGTGACAGCATGATCCAATCGGTATACGCCGTCCAGGTGACGAATCATTACGATTTTTTCCAGTTCTTTCAGCGCTGCGGGGACAGTCATGTAATTCGGCTTTTTGAGCATCGACTCGCACTTATCTTTCAGAGCTGTATAGATCCTGCTCCGCAGGATCAGGGCCAGAAACTGAATGAATATTTTGGCGGAAAGTGCTGCATCTGATCCAACGCGCATGCTTTTGTTTCCAAGATAGGATTTATCAGCACGGAACAGCTTCTCCGATGCATCGCGGCTCTTATAGCGTTCAATGGCTTCTTTTGCAGTCATGTTATCTGACGATACGATTGCAAAATATCCCGCCAGAGAGAGTTCTTCTTCAATGGCCTGCGTTCTTTCCTCTGCCAGCTTCAGCGTCTTTCCATCGTCCTCGTAATGGATATAAAAATACTTCTGGATTTCCGGTCCAAATGATTCGCATTCTTTTCCTACACACTGCTTCAGATAGGTTTTCAGACGCTTTATTTTCTGCTTGATTTCCTGCTTTTCTCCATAGGCTCGTCCATCGCTATAGTAGATGTGAATGTATCTGCTGCGTTCTTCTCCTTCAAAGAGAGGCCTTTTTATCGTCGTGCCATAGACATCAAAGCGGTCATTGTACTGGCTCCGTTTGTTTTCAAAGGATCCCATGTTTTCAAGAATGATATCCCGGATAAAGCTTTTCATTCCTTTGATCATGATCAGAAAGCCATATCCCATCTGGTCCATATATGTCAGATTCTTCCGGCTGAAATACCCGCGGTCCAGAATAAATCCAAGATTCCGGTAGCCAAAGCCGTGTGCCTTGTCGATCATGCAGGTAAGCTGTGATACATCGTTGATGCTTCCAAGATACTGCTCATAAAAAAGCGGCTCTCTGTTCGTGGTATCGAAGGCAACCGAGTAGTTGTAGATTGGCAGTCCTGCATCAACCTTGGCATTTCCGTACTCCAGAAGATCGATATCACCAGCCTGGCAGTTCTTGTTCGTGGAATCATAGGAAATATAGATCTTCTGACGCTTATTCCGCCCCTTGTTCCAACTGTTCAGGAATCCAACGATCTGTTCCGGCTTCACATTCTGAAGGAAATCAGAGACCTTTGAATCCGTATACATCCGCATTCCGGGAGTAAAGAGCGGGTGAGAGTATGCATAATCCGGATAATACTGACCGGCATTGTTCTCTGAAATGATGCTGTAGGACGCCAAATCCAGCAAAAATCCGGCGTCATCGTCATTCATATGCGCTGTCAGAAGCTCCTTCATTCCACTTTCACGGATCAGTTTCTGTAAAACGACATAGGGCCCAATGTTCAGATACGGGCTCCTGTCCGACCGGTCCACCTCCTCCGGCAGTGCTGCATCCGGAAAGTACTTCAAAAAGTTTTCGTTCGGTGTCATTTTTGTGGGATCATCCGGATCTACTCTTCCTATAGATGCACGCTTCGGATAGGTATACTGCTTCACCGGATCATAAACACGTTCGTATTCATACTCGATATATGTCTGACCGCCACGATTCTTACGGACCAATTTCCCGGATGCTTCCGGGATCGTGACCTTGCATTTCAAGAACATTTTTGTTCTCCTTTTTCGGAAAAATGTAGAGGGTATAAGTACCCTAAAGAAATGATAACAAAAAACCAGGCAAATGGCAAGCTGTTTTGCCGAAAATGCCTGATTTTTCAAGGGTTTTCAATGTCTGGATTCTCTTTAGGGGACATCTTTTAGGAAGTTCACATTTTTGCAGGGCTTTCTGCTACGCTTTTCTTAAGGTGTAAATGCATCTTAAATGG
>CAVCYJ010000231.1:0-4870 GCA_963605995.1 Holdemanella biformis
CAGTCTCTTTATCTGACAGTACATCCGATTTATTCAGATAAACTCTGTAAACCCTCTCTTCCACATCTTTAAACAATCCACAGATCGAACTTGCAATTTTTACAACGTCATCCTCTGTGATCGGTGCCTGAAGGCTTTTTTTCAGAAATTCAGATGTTCTCTCCATCCGGTATGCGCTCTGGCAGATCGGCTGTCCAAGGCAGTCCAGACCGATCACGCTGATCACAATATCTGCGCAGGCAGGAATCACCGGTTCCCATTCTGCAGGTACTTTTACAGAATGATGCTTTGCACCGTCTGCTTCTACCAGCATCACATCACACAATTCTTTGAGTTCTTCGAGTTTTCCTTCTGCCAGCGAAGTATATTTACCGGTTTTCTCATCGTATTCAGCGGCAATAACATAGCCTTCACTGTCCAAAAGCTCCCTCACTTTGTCGGTATCTCCGCCCCTTGCGAAAGGAAGCTCCGTTTCTCCGGCCATATGTGTCGTTGTCGTGATGATCACCTTTTTCCCTTTATCGAGCAGTTCGTCCGTAAGGCGGTAAATCAGGCTGGTCTTGCCGCCTCCTCCAACTACAGCGATCACCGAATATCTGTCATGATCGATCTGCAGCAGATCCAGAAAATCTGTTTTGCGTCTCATATGGCATCACTCCTTCCGAAAGCAGAATTTCCACTACACTGCCGGCAATACAGCGCGCCTTGTCGGAGATCGTGAAACAATTCTTCTTCTGTTCTTTACGCGGATCAATGTCCGCGATCTTCATTCCCTTCGGTACCGTAAATCCATCACGGATAATCCCCCGAAGTACCCCGGTAAGAGAAGCCCTGACAGGTGTATCTCCGATCCATGCAAGAATCTGCTCCTTCTCTACGATATCTGCAATCTGGGAAATACAGCGGATCTCACCGCCCGCAGGAGCATGGAGCACACGCTCCTTTCCGTATCCGGCGATCACACCCGGAACTCCTGTATTTGGAAGCGCCGCACCTTTTGTGATCACTCTGGCAAGATCATGTCCACGCATAGTCTCAACCACATAATCCACATCATCCCCTGCAACAAAACCAGGGCCAAGGGCAACTGTCAGATCCGCCATCTCTCTTGTCGTTCCAAGATTCCTTTTGGCAAGGATCGCATCTACCAGGGCTGCCGGTCTGTACTTTTTGAGAGTTTCTCCCACAGTATCCACCATCAGCGGAATTTCACCCGCGTTCCATATATCTGCACATTCCTGTACACTGTGTACTTTTCTGCAGAGCACACCCTCCACCAGAGCCTGTCCGTCATAAACCGCCTCGCAGAAAGCTACCTTTCTCCTTATTGCGGTAGGTTTCTCACATTCCAGGATCAGGACACGGTATCCGCAGCGGTACAGTCTGTGGATCGTACCGCTGGCAAGATCCCCGCCTCCTCTTACAATTACTGCCTTCCTTAATTCATCCCCGTTTTTTTCCATATTGGTCATCTTATTGTTTTCCTTGTCTGAAGTGTTTTGGCACTCTTTTTACCGGCTTTCATTCTCATCCCTCCAAAATGGAAGATTCAAGAATAAGCTGTTTTCTTCCGCTCTGCCATCTACGTTCATCCAGTTTCACTTCATAACCGCCACCATTCTTAACATGCCACTCATAGAACGTTTTTTGGATATCCGCATATTCTTCCATAATGTTCATAATCGTACCGCCATGGATCACCAATGCCGCTTCTGTCACATTCCTGCGGATGCATCCCGTCACCACTTTGTCAAATCCACGCAGATTTCTGCTTTTACATTCCTCTCTGCTCTCGCCGCCCGGGAAAGGCAGAAGTCCGTTGCTGTCTATCCATTCCTGATATCTTTGATTTCCGGCCAGTTCCCTGTAATTTTTGTTCTCAAACTCACCGAAATCACACTCAGCCAGTTCCTCAATAATATGCACCGGTTCTCCCGGGAAAAGTATCTCTGCTGTCTGCACGCACCGTTTCAGCGGACTGATATAAATATCATGCAGCCCGGGATAATCCAGTTTCTTCAGAAAATCAATCCCCTCCTGACATAATGGTTCATCTGTTCTTCCGATATAACGCGCAAATTTGTTTCCTTCTGTTTTTCCATGCCTGAGCAGCCATAACCTAAGCATCTTTGATCACCGTTCCAATCCCGCACACGACCCGCGTCACCTTCCGGCTTTGCAGTGCCAGCTCTGTACACACGCGGCCCACCGCTTCTCTGTACTTCCTGTCAAAAGCATCCACAGGTACAACTCCATATCCTACTTCCTGAGAAACGATCACAACGTCAGGATTACCGCTGATCAGCCGTCCGGCAAGGTCCGACACATCTTTTCCTTCTTTTAATTCTCTGCGGATGTACTCCTGAAAATCAGTGATCCCCCGGGTTTGCATCAGTTCCTCTTCCGTAGCAGAAGTGCCACTGATCCATTCTGTCTTTGGATATTGTTCCTTCGCATATTCCGTTTTTCCCTGATATGCACCGCCGATTATCATTTCCATGTTTATTTACTTCCTCCCTTACATTACCGGCAGGTTAGAAACCACAGCAAGTGCCACAGCCATTCCTGCTTCACAGATACACAGGAAAAATCCTGAAATATCACCGGTTGTTCCACCAAAATACTTCATGGCAATATGATGGTAATACCCAAAAACTGCCAGTGCAGTCACAATAGCCGCAATTCCCCATACCGGCCAGATCCAGATCATCACGACCGCAAGGAGCACCAGATAAACCACCAGAACATTTCTGGAAATCACATCCGAAGAATTTCTGGAAAACTCAGCCACCGTACCGTCAGCTTTTGCTTTTGGAAAAGTGATCACTCCAATTCCTGACAGGCATCTTGATACCATAAATCCAAGACTCATAATTCCAATAGCCCTCAGATTCTTTGATGTATACAACTGCGCATACGCACCGTATTCCATCACAAAATACACAGCCGCTGTGATCACGGCGAACGCCCCTGCGTGTGAATCTTTCAGGATTTCCAGTCTTCGTGCTCTTTCCTGCCAGGAACTGAGGGCATCCGAGGTATCCAAAAGCCCGTCCACATGAATGCCGCCCGTTACAAACACAGGTATAAGAACCAGGATTGCCGTCACAAATCCAGGCTGATAGTCAAAGTAAAGTCCCACATATGCAGCCAGCATTGTCAATGCTCCGATCACTGTTCCGATAAACGGAAAGAAACAGAACATATATTTCATATTTTCCTTTGTCCAGTCTGCGCGGGGCATGGGAATCTTGGAAAACATGGCAAATGCCACCTTAAAATTATTCCATAGAGATTTCATCTGTATTTCCTCTTCTTCATGTTCTTCATAGCTTTTGCATTTCCTTTCACACGAAATAACAGTAAAAATACTGTTTCCTCACGATGCAATATCCTGCGAGAGCAGATTTCTCCGGAAATCTTTATACAGCCGGATTCTCCGGTAATCTGTGATGTACAGGAATCCCGTACACAACCTCAGTCACTTCATCAGCTCTCTTTGCGATTTCCTGATTGATCCTTCCCAGATATTTCAGGTAAGTATCCATCTCTCCGTCAAATACAGCCGCATCTGAAAAGATTTCATTTGTCACGATCACTGTGTGAGCCGCCTGCCGGAGCAGGTTCTCGACTCCTGCAGTAATCTCCTGCACGGTCTGTTCATGAGTTCCCTGTTCCTCAAACATCTCATTTGCAGCCAGATTGGACATACATTCCAGCAGCACTACACATCCTTCTGGCAGAGACACGTTCTTAAGACCTGTATAACATTCCACAGTCTCAAAACCCTTTCCTGCCCGCATCCTCCGGTGCCGCTCTATCCTTTTATAACTCTCTTCATCAAAAGGGTGCATAGTCGCTATATAGATTCTCTCTGCCGCCCCAAAAGAAAGCACTTTATCTTCCGCAAAAGCAGATTTCCCGCTTCCGCTTCCTCCTGTTACAAGTGTCAGCATTATTTCAGCTCCTCATACTGTTCCACATGAATCTCATCAAAGGTACTCATAGAATGATAAACTGCTGCAGCCAGATCAAGGATCGGGAACAATGCCACCGCACCGGTACCCTCACCCAGACACATATCCGCATGAAGGATTGCTTCTTTATCCATATACTCCAGGATCAGATGTGCAGCCGGTTCCCTGGATACGTGGGATGCAATGATGTAATCCCCTGCCGCAGGACAGATCTGCATTGCGATCAGCGCAGAAACACAGGAGATAAATCCATCCATCACAACCGGAATATGATAAACTGCTCCACCCAGGAATACACCTGCCATTCCCGCTATATCAAAACCGCCGACCTTTGCCAGAACATCAATGGCATCCGAAGAATCCGGCCGGTTCAGCTTGATTGCTCTCTTTATTGCCCCGATCTTACGGAGCAGTCCCTCGCCTGTCAGCCCTGCACCGCGTCCGGTCATTTCCTCCACAGGCTGTTTTAGCAGTACAGAAGCCACTGCACTACTGCTGGTCGTATTTCCGATTCCCATCTCTCCGGTTGCAAGGAGCTTATATCCTTTTTCCTTCAGCTCCTTTACCATGGCGATCCCGCCTTCGATACCCTTTACAGCCTGTTCTCTGGTCATTGCAGGACCTTTGGCCATGTTTTTGGTACCGTAGGCAACCTTGTGGTCTGTACGGACTTTCGTATCTGTCGCCATACCCATATCCACCGGAAAAATCTCCGCATGATTCTGCTTACACATCACTCCTACAGATGTATCATATCTCAGGAAATTCTCTGCCACGATCGCAGTCACTTCCTGTCCGGTCTGCGTCACACCTTCCTCTACCACACCATTATCCGCACACATGGCGATCAGGCCTCTTTTTGAAAGATCAATCTCCGCATTTCCCGTGATCCC
>CAVCYJ010000232.1:0-4817 GCA_963605995.1 Holdemanella biformis
TGCGGCAATGGAATTTTGGCTTGTATGTCTCGGGATTTTGGCATATTCATGCCAGAACACCTCGCGGGATAGTAGCGTGTGAACAATAACGAAAATACCAAAGGAGCATAAAGAAAATGAAATTTGGAAATGGCTGCTGGCTGCAGAAAGAGGGAATCGAATGCTTCGCACCGCAGGAAGCATATTTTGTAAATCGTGATGAAGATGCGGTGGTGATCTGCGCACCGACTCATCATATCGGACACAGGGGAGATACACTTGGCGGAATCAATCTGACTGTACGTATCACCGCACCTGCACCGGAAGTGATCCGTGTACAGACAAGCCACTATCTTGGCATACAGAAAAAAGGACCTGAATTTGAATTAAACATGAGCAATTCTTTTAAAGGTGAAGTGGAAGAGACAGAAGATGAAGTGACCGTAAAGAGCGGAAGCCTTGCGCTTCACATTAATAAGAAAAGCTGGAGCATGGAATATACAAGAGACGGAAAACTTCTGACAAAGAGCTCTGGCCGTGACCTTGCATATATGCGTACTCAGTGGACCGGTTTTGCCTATGATATGGATCCTGAGGGAAAGGCATACATGAGACAGCAGCTTGACCTGTCCGTAAATGAACATGTATACGGACTTGGCGAGCGTTTCGGTGCATTTGTAAAGAATGGTCAGTCTGTAGATATCTGGAATGAAGATGGCGGTACAAGTACAGACCAGTCATACAAGAACATTCCTTTCTATGTAACAGACAAGGGATATGGTGTATTTGTGAATCATACAGAGAAGGTTTCTTTCGAAGTTGCAACAGAGCAGGTTGCCAAGGCTGAGTTCTCTGTACCCGGAGAAACCCTGGATTACTTCGTGATCAATGGACCGACAATGAAAGAAGTTCTTACAAGATACACAGACCTGACCGGAAAACCATCACTTCCGGCACCGTGGACTTATGGCCTGTGGCTGTCTACTTCTTTCACAACAAATTATGATGAAAAGACAGTTATGAGCTTCATCGACGGTATGCAGGAGCGTGGGATCGGGCTGAGAGTATTCCATTTCGACTGCTTCTGGATGAAGGAATTCCACTGGTCTGATTTTCTCTGGGACAGCCGTGTATTCCCTGATCCTGAGGGAATGCTGAAACGTATTAAAGAAAAAGACCTGAATATCTGTGTATGGATCAATCCGTATATCGGACAGGAATCCGCACTTTTCGCAGAAGGTGTTGAGAAAGGATATTTCATCAAACGTCCGAACGGAGATGTATGGCAGTGGGATATGTGGCAGCCGGGAATGGCACTTGTTGACTTTACAAACAAGGAAGCCCGCCAGTGGTTCCAGGACAAACTGGAAGTACTTCTGGATATGGGTGTTGACTGCTTCAAGACTGATTTCGGTGAGAGGATTCCGGTAAACTGCGTGTATGCAGACGGTTCTGATCCGGAGAAAATGCATAACTACTATACCTATTTATATAATGAATGTGTTTATGAGCTTCTGGAGAAAAAACGCGGCAAAGGACAGGCTGTACTTTTTGCCCGTTCAGCAACAGTCGGCGGACAGAAATTCCCTGTACACTGGGGCGGAGACTGCTGGTCAGATTATGTTTCCATGGAAGAGAGCCTGCGTGGAGGACTTTCCCTTACAATGTCAGGATTCGGATACTGGAGCCATGATATCGGCGGATTTGAGAATACTTCTACCGCAGATGTTTACAAACGCTGGGCTGCATTTGGCCTGATGTCCTCTCATTCCAGACTTCACGGAAGCACTTCTTACCGTGTGCCGTGGGCTTATGATGAGGAAGCGGTTGAGGTTGTTCGTTTCTTTACGGAAGTAAAGGCAAAACTGATGCCTTATTTATACAGAAATGCTATCGAAACATCTAAGACCGGTGTGCCGGTAATGAGAAGCATGGTTATGGAATATACCCAGGATCTGAACTGTGCTTATCTGGACAAGCAGTATATGTTTGGTGATTCTCTGCTTGTTGCGCCGATTTTCAATGATGAGAGTAAAGCAGTTTATTATCTGCCGGAAGGTACATGGACTCATTATCTGACAGGTGAAGTCAGAGAAGGCGGCAGATGGTATACAGAAGACTGCGGATATTTAAGCATTCCGGTATTTGTAAAAGAGAACAGCCTGATCGCTGTTGGTGTAAGAGGTGATAAACCGGATTATGATTACGCACAGGATGTGACTGTGAAGGCTTATGCACTGGCTGAAGGCAAAGAGGCACAGACAATTGTTTACGGTATGGATCAGGATGAAGAGACTGTTGTTTCTGTACTGAAGAAAGATGGAAAGATTACTGTAAAAGTAGAAGCTGAGAAGCCTTGCAAGGTTGTACTGGTGAATGTTACTGCAAGTGGAGATGGTGCTGAGGTTCAGGGGGCTGATACTGTGATCTACTTTGAAAAGAGTGGGGAGGTTTGTTGCGAGCTGTAATTGAATAAGGAGCGGACGCACAGGAAAGTATTTGTTTCCGGACTCAGTTTCGGGGGCTAAGAAATTCTAAGACTTTGAAAATCCGCTAAAACCATGAAAAAAATCCAAAACTCGCCTGACGGCTCAGACAGTTGGATTTTTTTTCATAACGCGGATTTCCAAAGCCTAAGAATTACTAAGTCCCCTGCAAATTCGCCCGGAAACAAATTCTTTCCTGCGCTGATTGTTCAAAGGGGAAAAAGTCTGGACACAGCGGTGCTGTGTCAGCGTAAGATTGTAGTTTGAAAGTATGAGGGTTATATAGATGTTAAAGAAAGATTGTGTAGTAGAGGAAAAAATTGAGAAACTGGTTTCTGAACTGACTCTGGAAGAGAAAATTGGGATGATCCATGGAAATGGTTTGTTTCGTACAGAGGGAGTAGAGCGGCTTGGAATTCCTCCGGTAACTATGTCAGATGGCCCGATGGGAGTTCGTAATGAGTTTGAGAATGCACACTGGGTAACACTTGGGAATAGTGATGATTATGTATCTTATCTGCCAAGCAACAGTGCACTGGCAGCGACATGGAACAGAGAACTGGCTTTTGAATCTGGTAAGGTTCTGGGTGAGGAAGCCAGAGGTCGTAACAAAGATGTGATCCTGGCACCGGGAATTAACATTAAGAGAAGTCCGCTCTGTGGAAGAAATTTTGAATATATGAGTGAGGATCCGTACCTGGCAGGCGAGATGGCAGTTCCGGTTATCAGAGGAATCCAGACAGCAGATACGGCAGCCTGTGTGAAGCATTTTGCCTTAAACAGTCAGGAGACAGAACGTCTCTGGGTTGAGGTGGAAGTCAGTGACAGAGCACTCCGGGAGATTTATCTTCCTGCATTTAAGAAAGCAGTGGAAGAGGGAGAAGCCTATTCTCTGATGGGAGCTTATAACCGTTACAAAGGAGAGCACTGCTGTGAGAGTAAGAATCTTCTGAATGGTATTCTTCGCCGGGAATGGGGTTATGATGGAATGGTAGTTTCCGACTGGGGTGCGGTTCACAAAACAAAAGAAGCAGCAGAGAGCGGACTGGATATTGAGATGTCCGTAACCGATAATTTTGATGAATACTGCATGGCGAAACCTCTTCTGGAAGCAGTGAAGAAGGGTGAGATTTCAGAGGACTGCATTGATGAGAAAGTAAGAAATATCCTGCGTATGCTGTTCAGGCTTCACAAGATGGGAGATAAGGAACGTCAGGCAGGATGCTATAATACACCGGAGCACAGACAGGCAATCCTGGATACTGCGAGAGAATCAGTAGTATTGCTGAAAAATAATGCAAAGAAACTCCCGCTGGATCAGAAGCAGACAAAGAGGGTTCTGGTTATCGGTGATAATGCAGACAGGATTCATTCCAATGGTGGCGGAAGTGCCGAGATTAAGGCACTGTATGAAATTTCTCCGCTTATGGGGATCAAAAAATTGCTGGGCGGCAATGCAGAGGTTGTTTATACCGAAGGTTATCTGGCGCATGATTTTAATCAGGAAAATTCAGAAACAAACTGGCAGGCCGACAGTCTGGAAAACGGAGGTGGAAGCACCGGAGAAGTGCAGACTGTCAATAATGTGCTTCTGGAGAAACAGAAACAGTTTCGTGAGGAAGCTCTGAAACTGGCAAAAGATACAGACTTTGATACTGTTATTTTTGTAGGTGGCCAGAATCATCTTCAGGATCTGGAGGGTCATGACAGACCGGATATGAAACTTCCCTATGCGCAGGACGAACTGATCACGGAACTTCTGAAAGTAAGACCGGATATGGTTGTTGTGATCGCATCAGGATCCCCGGCAGAGATGCCGTGGGAAGAACAGGCAGATACACTTGTATGGCACTGGTATGCAGGTATGGAAGGCGGCACTGCACTGGCGGAGGTTCTGTTTGGCAGAGTAAATCCGTCCGGTAAACTGCCGGAGAGTTTTCCATACAGTCATAAGGACTGCTCTGCACATTCCATCGGAGAATTTCCGGGCGGAGAGACTGTGAAATATACAGAAGGGATTTTTGTAGGATACCGTTATTATGATACAAAGAAAGTACCGGTAAGATTTCCGTTTGGATATGGATTGTCTTATACAGAGTTTGTATATCATAATCTGAAAACAGAAGGGATTTATCCGAATGTAAAAGTTTCTGCGGATGTGACAAATACAGGCAAAGTGGCAGGTAAAGAAACGGTTGAAATTTATGTGGGTAAAAAAGATTCAACTGTAGAGCGTGCTGCAAAAGAACTCTGCGGATTTACAAAGGTGGACTTAAATCCCGGAGAGACAAAGACGGTTACGGTCGAACTGGAACCGGAGGCTTTTCAGTATTATAATGAAGAAAAAGCAAT
>CAVCYJ010000233.1:0-4728 GCA_963605995.1 Holdemanella biformis
GTACAAATACAACAATACAAGTTTATCTTTTTTTCATACTTATGTCAAGTTTTTCGATAGAAATGTTTGAATATTTTTCCGCTGTTACTGTTATTTCTTAAAGCAGCGGTACAGCCGCACCGCTACTGTTGTATCTCAGTCCGGATATTCATCTTCTCAAGCACATTTTTTATGTCTGAATAACTGAAGCCCCGTCTTATCAGATAACTCTGCAATCTTCTCATTTCTTTTTCGTCAAGTTCGGCATCAGGCGAATATTTCTTCTCCACTATACGGTACAGAATTTCACGTTCATCAGGCATATTTAAAGCCGTTTCTTTCTCCCAGGCTGCTGATGCGGTTTCTTTGTCTATTCCCTTTCCAGTCAGTTCCTGCATAATTTTCCGATGACTTTTTTCGTTCATCCTGTATGCAATATATGTTCTGGCATAACGCTCATCATCTATATATCCAAAAGATTTCACATATGTCAGCGCATAGTCTGTTGCAGGGACACCAAAACCTGCCTGTCGCAGTTTCTCTCTCAGTCCGTACTCTGTCCGGTCCATATGTTCTAAGAGACGCATAGCCTTTCGCCGTGCGTCTCTGTATTCTTCTGGTTCTTCTTTCGCTTTTTTATCCGATGTCTGCCGTTTCCTCACTTCCGCTTTTCTCAGAAATTCTTTCAGATCTCCGGGCATATTTTCCATCATGCTTCTCCATTATCTTCTGTAACCGTCTCCGTTACTGCAGTCTCTGCTTCCGTTCCCTCTTCGTCTGGAAGAAGATGATAATGAATTCTTACTTTCTTTTCAATTTCATCACAGATATCTGTATGTTCTTTAAGGAACAGTTTCGCATTCTCACGTCCCTGTCCGATTTTATCACCGTTATATGCATACCATGCTCCACTCTTATTTACGATTCCGCAATCTGCTGCCAGATCGAGAATATCACCCTCTTTGGAGATACCTGTTCCGAACATGATGTCAAATTCAGCCTGCTTAAACGGCGGTGCAACCTTATTCTTTACGACCTTAATCCTTGTATGATTGCCTACCATCTCACCACCCTGCTTGAGAGTCTCCACTCTGCGGACATCCAGACGGACAGAAGAATAAAACTTGAGTGCCCGTCCACCTGTAGTTGTTTCAGGATTGCCGAACATAACACCGACTTTCTCACGGAGCTGGTTGATAAAAATAACTACACAGTTAGATTTGCTGATCACTGCTGTAAGTTTTCGGAGAGCCTGAGACATCAGTCTGGCCTGAAGGCCCACGTGGCTGTCACCCATATCTCCGTCAATCTCTGCCTTCGGCACAAGGGCTGCTACAGAGTCAACAATCACAATGTCTACCGCACCGGAGCGTACCATAGTCTCTGTGATCTCAAGAGCCTGCTCGCCGTTATCCGGCTGTGATATGTATAAATTATCTATATCTACACCGATATTTTTGGCATAAACAGGATCCAGGGCATGTTCTGCATCAATAAAACCTGCAATTCCTCCACGCTTCTGTACCTCAGCTACCATATGAAGTGCTACAGTTGTTTTACCACTGGATTCCGGTCCGTAAATCTCAATGATACGACCTTTAGGTACACCCCCGACTCCAAGTGCAATATCAAGACTTAATGATCCTGTCGGCACTGTCTCCACCTGCATATTCGCTCCAGATTCCCCGAGTTTCATCACAGAACCCTTACCATAATGCTTCTCAATCTGTCCAAGTGCTGCTTCCAGTGCTTTCTGTTTCTCTTCATTTATCATTTCACAATCTCCTTAAATATATTCAGAACTTATGTTCGTTTTTTCTATTCATTATAGTAGTATACTTCTGATCAGATGTCAAGCTTTTTTGTCCGTCCGGTATATTTTTACTGCTGTTCACCCCGTATCCGGGCAAATCAAACAGGCAAGAAAAAATCCTGCCCTGCAGCCTGGTTAAACGACAGAAGCAGGGAACACGCTCTCTGCCGCATTCCCTGCTCTTTCGTATAATTCATATATAAATGTTTTTTATTCCGGTTTGTCTCCGATGAGCCAGTTGTACATTTCTTCATACTGACGTGCTGAATTATTCCATGAGAAATCTGCTGCCATAGCACGGTCAACCATCTTATTCCATTCACGTTTCTTATCGTAGAAAATCCTTTCTGCATTGCGCACAGTGGCAAGCATCTCATGAGCATTGTAATTTCTGAATGAAAAGCCTGTTCCTGTTCCCTCGAATTCATTGTATGGCTCAACTGTATCTTTAAGTCCGCCTGTTTCTCTGACAATCGGAAGTGTTCCGTAACGGAGACTCATCAGCTGGCTTAAGCCACACGGCTCAAATAAGGATGGCATCAGGAATGCATCGGATGCTGCATAAATACGGTGAGACATTGTCTCATCATAATAAATCTGCGCAGATACTTTTCCATGATATTTCCAGTCAAAGTGGCGGAACATATTCTCATAACGTTCATCACCAGTTCCAAGAGCTACAATCTGAACCGCATCCTGACAGAGTTCGTCCATTACATAGGCAATCAGATCGAAGCCCTTCTGATCTGTCAGTCGTGAAACAATACCTATCATCATTGCTTTTGGATTCTCTTCCAGTCCCAGATCTTTCTGAAGCTGAAGTTTGTTTTTAACCTTTTCTTTTCTGAATGTGGCCGCATTGTAATTCTTCGTAATATACGGATCTGTTTCCGGATTGAACGTATCATAATCAATACCGTTTACGATGCCTCTCAGACTGTTTGCGCGGGCACACATCAGACCGTCAAGCTTCTCACCATAGAAAGGTGTCTTGATCTCCTCCGCATAGGTATTGCTTACAGTTGTAACTGCATCTGCAAATACAATACCTCCTTTAAGGAAGTTTGCATCCTTATATGCCTCCAGCTTGTCCGCTGTGAAGTAATAATCGGAAAGTCCTGTAATATTCTGAACTGTTTTCACATCCCAGACACCCTGGAATTTAAGGTTATGTATTGTCATGATAGTCTTGATATTCCAGAAGAATTCATTCTGCTGGAAGCTGTCATGCAGATACACCGGTACAAGGCCAGTCTGCCAGTCATGGCAATGAATGATATCCGGTCTGAATCCGATAACCGGGAGTACAGATAACACAGCCTTGGAGAAAAATGCAAATTTTTCCAGATCCCACGGTGCACTGTCATACGGTTTCGGTCCGCTGAAATAGTATTCATTGTCAATAAAATAAAACTGAATTCCATCATACTCCATATGCATGATTCCCACATAGCAGTTTTTACATCCCAGATCCATGTAGAAATGTGTTACATATTCCATTTTATCTTTCCATTCCTGTTTCATGCAGGCATATTTCGGTAAGATCACACGGATATCAAAATATCTCTTGTCAAAATATTTCGGTAAAGAGCCCGCTACATCTGCAAGACCTCCTGTTTTTATAAATGGAACAGCTTCAGATGTTGCAAATAAAATATTTTTCATGCGAAAAACCCTCCTTGGTAGCCTTTGTTATATTTAATTATAACCCAAAATATTGCTATTGAAAAGAGCGATTTTTATATTCGAGTCTGATTTTATCTGCGATAAGAGCAACAAATTCTGAATTTGTCGGCTTTCCTTTCCCATTGCTGACTGTGTAACCGAAAAGCTCATCGATTGTATCCATTTTTCCTCTGCTCCATGCAACTTCAATGGCGTGTCTGATAGCACGTTCTACCCTGCTTGCCGTCGTCTGATGTCTCTTTGCTATGGTTGGATAAAGGATTTTCGTAATAGAATTGAGCATTTCCATATCATTTACAGACAATATGATCGCATCTCTCAGATACTGGTACCCCTTAATATGGGCCGGTACCCCAATCTCATGAATGATATTGGTTACATCTGTTTCCAGATTTCCTGCCGGAATCTGCTGTTCCAGTATTTTCTCCTGCTGACGGCTGATTTCCCTCATCTTTCTCACACCAGCCCGCCGTACATGTTTAATCCTGTTCAGCAGGATTTTATTGTCAAAAGGCTTCAACACATAGTAATCTGCCCCAAGACTGAAAGCATCTTCCGTGATTCGTTCCTGTCCGACAGCAGAAACCACAATAAATGCCGGAGGTTTCCTGATGCTTTTGTCATGAGCAAATTTCTCCATCACTGCCAGACCATCCATTTTCGGCATAATAATGTCCAGAACAACAACGTCCGGTTCCTTTTCACGTATAATATTACAGATTTCCTCTCCATTATGCGCTTTTCCAACCAGTTCCAGATCTTTGTCTTCTTCTATAAGCCGACCAAGTAATTCTACCATTCTCTTATTATCATCCGCAACTGCCACATTTAATTTTTCCATGAGGCCATCTCCTCCCTGTTTCTTCTCCATATATGTTTTCTTTTTTTGCACATCACATATTATAGAGGAGTAAACAGGAAGAAATCAAGCCAAAACAGCAAATATGTCCTATTTTTTGTCGACTGAATTTGAGCGTATTTTCTATGCATTTTCTTTTTTCAGGAAAATTAGATATTTATAGACAATATTCGACTTTATATTCAGATAATATTCCCTGTCTCTTATTTCTGTCTTATTCCCCTTTTTCTTCTATCATACTGAAAACCGGATTACTTTGTCCGTTTTTTTAACCGAATCAAGCAAGTCCCCTGCTTCAATTACGAAAAGCAATAAGCAGTGGGTGGGGACTTTTGCTTGTATCAGGAGTGGTACAAGCCACTCCTGATAAACTGCAGAGCAGTTATTCGGT
>CAVCYJ010000234.1:0-4662 GCA_963605995.1 Holdemanella biformis
GATAGAAGGAGACAAGCATGGAACACTTACGTTGTGTGGTTGAGAGAATTACATACCAAAATGCCGATAATGGCTACACGGTTCTGAAATGTGCTGTAAAGAATTATAGTGACCTTGTCACAGTGGTTGGCACAATGCCGGATACCCATGTTGGCTCCGTGCTGTCTCTGGAAGGCATGTGGAAGATGGATGCCAAATATGGGCGGCAGTTTTCTGTGGAGAAATTTGAAGAGACACTTCCTGCTACAGTATATGGAATCGAAAAATATCTGGGTTCCGGTCTTGTGAAGGGTGTTGGTCCGAAGTTTGCAAAAAGAATCGTGGAAAAGTTCGGAAAGGATACCCTGGATGTGATTGAAGACACGCCAGATGAACTGTTAAAGGTACCGGGAATAGGAAAAGTACGTGTAGACCGGATTAAAACAAGCTGGCAGGAGCAGAAAGAGATTAAGAACATCATGCTTTTTCTGCAAAGTCATGAAGTCAGCACCTCTCATGCGACAAAGATTTTTAAGACCTATGGCAGTGAGAGTATTGCAATTGTAAAGGAGAATCCATACCGCCTCGCAGACGATATCTGGGGGATAGGATTTAAGACAGCGGATTCTATTGCGCAGAAGATGGGGATTGATAAAGAGAAATTTGTCCGCTTGCGCAGTGGTATTTTTTATACATTGAATAAGCTGGCGGAAGCCGGACATTGTTATGCTACAAGAGAGGCGGTAAAGATGCTGACTTTTTCTTTGCCACCAAAGAGAGCAATCAGGAAGTGGTGGATACCATTGTCCAATATTGCAAGACTAATCTGCCAAGATATTATCATGTGGATCCGCTGCAGGATATCCAGGTACTGACTCCCATGCAGAGAGGGGAATGTGGTGCAGTAAACCTAAACCAGGTGCTTCAGGAAGCTATGAATCCTTCAAAGATTTTTTTGCGGAGAGGTGGTACACAGTACCGGCTGAAGGATAAGGTGATGCAGATTCGGAATGATTATGATAAGGAAGTATTTAACGGAGATATTGGCACTATCACAAAAGTTGATATGGAAGAGCGGGAGCTGACGGTTCTGTTTGATGAACGGGAAGTCGTCTATGATGTGACAGAGCTGGATGAACTGACCCTTGCCTATGCGGTGACAATCCACAAATCCCAGGGAAGCGAATATCCAATCGTTGTCATGCCATTTACCATGAGCCATTTTGTCATGTTGCAGAGAAATCTCCTTTATACCGGAGTGACTAGGGCGAAAAAGATTCTGGTACTTGTGGGAGAGAAGAAAGCCGTGTATTATGCCATAAAAAATGAGACAACTACCGGAAGAAATACCTGTCTTGCAAGACGTCTGAAACCAGACAGCAAAGAAGCACAGGAAGTGAAGGCGCAGATTTTGAAAGAAGCAGTGGATGCAACAGAAAATGAGAACTGCAGCGACAGTAATGCTTCTGTGAACCCACAACAGAAGAAAGAGAAAATGATTGTCTATAAGGGCAGTATCCAGCCTTCTATGGTATGTGAGACACCTGCTGTTTATGAAGGAAATCTATGGAAACGCCTGTCCCAGTCAAAGTTCAGAAGCAGTTTTTCTCTGAAAGCAAATGACCGGAGTTATGTATCTGAAAAGGGAATAGAGACAGTACGGGAGCATGCCTGCGATTTTATTAGAAAACGTCTTGTTCCGGCAGAAATAGCCAATGATGGAAAACAGACACCAATGAGAGGACATCCGGTTTTTGTTGCACAACATGCTACAGCTACCTGCTGCAGGGAATGTCTGGAAAAATGGCATCATATTCCGAAAGGACGGGAGTTGACAGAAACGGAGCGGGAATATGTTGTCGATGTAATTATGGAATGGATCAGTAGGGAAATGAAAAAATAAATTCACATTGAATTTTAAAAATGATAAAAGCGAGGCAGCGGAAAATCCGTTGCCTCATTTCAATATTACGACATTCAATCCAATTCTGATCCCAGCTCATGTATCCAGAAGGAAGCTGCCTCGTATTCCCTTGGCTCTGAGAGAACGGGTACAGTGAAGACATCTACCGGGACTCCCAGTGTAGCGGAAAAGTGATTTATAAGATCATCCTTTGGTGTCCGGACATCACTTTCATACTGCGCAATCCGTACATCAGTGCTGTCTTCTGGGAATCCCATAGCCATGCCGAGTTCTTTCTGAGTAAGATGATTTTTCTGTCGTAAGTGTTTTAATTTTTTTCCAAATGTAATCATAATCTTATTCTCCTGTACTTCCAAATGCTCCAGCCCCTCGTTCATCACCGAGATCAAGGACAAAGTCTGCGATCAGTACCGGAGTGATCACCAGCTGACCGACGCGTGTATTTTTATGAATAGTCTGTGTAATTGTGCTTGGAAAAAGAAGTCGGCTTATTAAAGGAATGGCCGAGAAAGAAAACACCAATGACGACAATACGCGCATTATCAAATACGCGGCGATGTCAATTGAAATCCTACATCGGAGGTTATGATGCACTGGATACGATGATGGTTGCACTGGCTTTCACGGCGGCAATTCTGATGATTCTGGTTATGATTTCGTTTATCAAAGCGATCAGGAACAGAGAGAAATATGATTTGACGTTACAAAAGAAACAAAAAAGCAAAGAAATGTCAACTTCATAGATGACGATTTCAAAGAGCTCTTCGCAGATGTTAAAATAAGGTCATCATCGAGAGCGGATGTTGATTTGGTCAGAAGTATATTAAGATAATTGTCACAACACCTGGTGCTGAGAATAAGAAAGAGATTTAGTGCAAAGATGCACTAATAAATTTAATAGTAACTTCAAAAATGATTGCCTTCAGGCTATAATGAAACAAAATAATAGCTTGAAGGTGATTTTATGGCGAAATATAAGAAAAAATTAGACGATGATATACGGTGTCCTCTCGAATATGGACTGACAGTGTTTGGCGGAAAATGGAAATCACGCATTGTATGTGTGTTATCTGCCAATGAAAAGCTGAGGTACAGTGAACTTCGCAGAGAGATGTATAATATTACGGATGCCGTACTGGCTGCAACGTTGAAAGACCTGATAGAAGATGGAATTATTGACAGAAAATCTTATGATGAAATTCCGCCCAGGGTAGAGTATATGCTGACAGAAAAAGGAAAATCGGTTGTACCTATTTTGCAGAATATCTGCCAATGGTCAGGTATTTTCTACAAAAAGGATGTCAAAAATGAGATGGTGCAATGCCAGAAATGTGATCATCATGGATAAGAGAGAAAGGATTATGCTTATAATGAAAAGAAGAGACTGAATATTTTCTGCTTACAGTCTCTTCTTTAAAATTATGAGAACAGATTATTTGAACAGGATCATCAATTCAAATCTACAGGAGCGCTCAATCGATTCTTCTGGTTTTTAACCAAATCAAGCACGTAGCGAAGCGGATTGCGAATATCAGCTTGGCTCAGTCCAGCGATTATAAATATTTGCCAGAATGGCTCCTGAAATATTGTGCCATACTGAGAATACGGCTCCGGGAACAGTTGCCATTGCCAGATTCGGAAATGCAGTTGCAGCAAGAGATGTAGCGAGGCCCGAGTTCTGCATACCAACCTCTATGGAAATTGCCTTCGTCTTAGATACCCCCATATGTAATAATCTGCCAACTGCAAAGCCGCAGGTATAACCTAGTAAATTATGTAAAATCACAACTGCAAAGACAACCAGTCCGGCGGAAAAAATCTTCTCTGAGTTGTGAGACACAACTGCAGCAACAATCAGACAAATAGCCACTACAGATACAGATGGCAGAACCTTGACAAGGCGCTGTGTAACTGTTCCAAACAGCTTATTAATAATAAATCCCAGTCCAATTGGAATGATAACAACCTTGACAATCGAAAGGAACATACTTATTGCATCTACAGTAACGGTTGTTCTCAGTAACAGA
Organism: Holdemanella biformis; assembly: GCA_963605995.1. Taxonomy (GTDB): domain Bacteria; phylum Bacillota; class Clostridia; order Lachnospirales; family Lachnospiraceae; genus Blautia_A. Next base: position 3,931 of record CAVCYJ010000234.1, read on the forward strand.
TAAGTAATTGCCGGTGTCAGAAATGGTGCAAGCAGGGTATTTACACTGGTCATTCCTACCGAAAGAGCAACATCTCCCTTTGATAGGTAGGTAATCACATTGCTTGAGGTTCCTCCCGGGCAGGTTCCAACCAATACAACGCCTGCGAGTAAGGCAGCGTCCAGACCGAAAATTTTTCCAAGCAGAAAGGCTAAAATCGGCATAATCGTAAACTGAGCGATACAGCCAATCAGAATATCCTTTGGTCTTGTAAAAATCAGTTTAAAGTCATCCAGCTTTAATGTCAGTCCCATACCAAACATAACGATCATCAGCAGATAGTTCACCCACGAAGTTTGAACCCACAGGCAGCTGCCTGGAACAAACAAGGCCATAGCTGCAACAACAAGTACGATCAATGCCATATATTTTCCAAAAAAGGCACTGATTTTTTCCAGTTTTTCCATTCTGTTTTCCTCCCTTATGTTGACACTTTGTTTTTTTGTAAGATTACTTTCTTCTTTTCTCAAAAAAACTTTTGTATCCTTTAACGTAATCAATTGTTTCATCATAGACGATCAGCAGAATAATCAGCTATGATATAAACAATACCTATTTTACTTCTATATAGGTGAGTTTTTCAAGAGGTTTTGTGCATCACTGATTATTTTGTGGAATTGATAGTTACTGTTCATACAACACTATCCCGCGAGGTGTTTTGGCATGAATATGCCAAAATCCCGAGACATACAA
>CAVCYJ010000235.1:0-4650 GCA_963605995.1 Holdemanella biformis
TTTGCAGCAGACAATAGGAAAGAATAGAATCCAGAGAATCCTCGGTGAGAAATTCACCGGAATCCAGGGCTTTTTGGAAAACAGCCAGAGCATCAGCTGGGATCTGAGCTTTCAGGATATCTGAAATGTTTCTGTCCGGATGTCGGTGGCAGTCACTGGTATCTGTTCCATAGATTAATGCCCGGATCGCAGAAGCCGATGCAAAGTCTGAAATAGAATCTGAAGCAGAAAACGGCTCAGGGGCAGAATCAGAGAGTGTGTTCTGCGTCAGGGTATCGTGATATCCCATTCCTTCCCTGCGGACAGTGACCGGCTGGATCCCGCTGTTTAACCGCAGAAGCGCTTTGCAATACTCGATACCGAGAATGTTATTTGGTGTGTTCAGGATCTGCGCAATTTTATCCGGCAGGAGAGCAGAGGATTCAGTGAGATCAGAACTTCTGAAACAGGAACTGTTACAATTGCTGTGGATTTTGAGATATTCTGTAAGAGCCTGGCTTCTGGCAGCAGGAAAAGAAAGTCCCTGACTTAAAAAGTATTTCAGCATTTTCCGGTATTCTTCCGGTTCATGTGCAAGGATTTTTGCCAGTTTCTTCAGTTCGCTGATTTCCCCGGTTTCGCTTCCGAAACAGAGCATATCCACAATGCCAAGTCCGTCCAGAAGGGAAACACCTCCCATTGCAAAGGCTTCTGCGCTGGCGGTACATACAGAAACCGGCATTTCCAGTACGAGATCTGCTCCGCAGCGAAGTGCCATTTCTGCGCGGGCATGTTTGGCGATGAAGGCAGGAGTACCGCGCTGCACATAATCTCCGCTCATGGCAACGATGACGTAGTCCGCACCAAGCTTATCCCTGGTATATCGGATCTGATACTCATGTCCTTTGTGAAAAGGATTATATTCCGCAATGATTCCGGCTGTTTTCATATATATTGACAGATGCTCCTTTCTGAAATCGTGAATATTCTCTCTTTATTCACCATATTGCATTTTAAAAAATACTTTTTTATGTCATATTCTACCATTCAGATGCTTGAAATACAAGGCTTCAGGAGTTATAATAAACACAGCGCAGAAGGCTGGCAGAGAATATTACTGAGCCAGAACTGTTATATGAAAGGAGCCATTTCAATCATGGGATTTATTGACACACTTAAAGAGAGAGCAAAAGCAAACGTAAAAACAATCGTACTTCCGGAGACAGAAGATAAGAGAACTCTGGAAGCTACAGAGAAAATCTTAAAAGAAGGAATTGCAAAGGTTATCCTTGTTGGTAACGAAGAAGCTGTTAAAAAGAGTGCAGCCGAAGGCGGATATGACATTTCCGGTGCAGAGATCGTAGATCCTGCTACATCAGAGAAAACTCAGGGATACATTGATAAATTAGTAGAATTAAGACAGAAAAAAGGCATGACACCAGAGCAGGCTAAAGATATTCTTCTTAACCAGTATCTGTACTATGGTGTAATGATGGTAAAAATGGGTGATGCAGACGGTATGGTATCCGGTGCATGTCACTCCACAGCTGATACATTAAGACCATGCCTTCAGATCCTGAAGACAAAACCGGGTACAAAACTTGTATCTGCATTCTTCTTAATGGTAGTTCCGAACTGCGAATATGGCGCAAACGGTGCATTCGTATTTGCTGACTCCGGTCTGAATCAGAATCCGAATCCGGAAGAACTTGCAGCAATCGCAGCATCCTCAGCAGAATCTTTCGAACTTCTCGTTCAGGAGAAACCGGTTGTAGCTATGCTTTCACACTCCACGAAAGGCAGTGCAAAGCATGCTGATGTAGACAAAGTTGTAGAAGCTACCAAGATTGCAAAAGAGCAGAATCCGGATCTTGCACTTGACGGAGAATTCCAGCTTGACGCTGCTATCGTTCCAAGCGTAGGTGCATCCAAAGCTCCTGGAAGCGAAGTAGCCGGCAAAGCTAACGTACTTGTATTCCCGGATCTTGATGCAGGTAACATCGGATATAAACTTGTACAGCGTCTTGCAAAAGCTGAAGCTTACGGACCTGTAACCCAGGGTATCGCAAAACCTGTAAATGACCTGTCCCGTGGATGCTCTGCAGACGATATCGTTGGTGTAGTAGCTATCACAGCAGTACAGTGCCAGGCTGACGACAACAAATAAAATTACGGATCTTTAACCTGACTACATAATATTAAGGGCATCGGAGGAGATATTACAGATTCTGATGCCTTTGATAGCGTAGTTCGTATTTTCCGGAAAATAAAGAAAAGGTAACTGTTCAGTACCTCCTCGCGGAATAGTAGACTGCTGAATAGTTACAAGAAAAGTATATTATATAATATGAAAGGAAAATTAAAATGAACGTATTAGTAATCAACTGCGGAAGTTCATCCCTGAAATATCAGCTTATCAACTCTGATTCAGAAGCAGTTCTTGCAAAAGGTCTCTGCGAGAGAATTGGTATTGACGGAAGATTAGTATATCAGAAAGCAGGCTGTGACAAAGAAATTACAGAAGCAGCTATGCCTACACATAAAGAAGCAATCCAGATGGTGCTGGATGCACTTACAAATGACAAAACGGGTGCGATCAGCAGCCTGAAGGAAGTAAACGCTGTTGGACATCGTGTTGTACATGGCGGTGAGAAATTTGCGAAATCTGTAGTGATCACAGACGAAGTGATCGCAGCAGTAGAAGAGTGCAATGATCTTGCACCACTTCACAATCCTGCAAACCTGATCGGTATCCGTGTATGCTCTGAGCTTATGCCGGGTGTACCTCAGGTAGCAGTATTCGATACAGCTTTCCATCAGACAATGCCTGCAAAAGCATATCTTTATGGTCTTCCGATCGAATATTACAAGAACTACAAAGTGAGAAGATATGGTTTCCACGGAACATCTCACAGCTTCGTTTCCAAACGTGCTGTTGAATTCCTCGGTCTTGACAAGGACAACTCCAAAGTTATCGTATGCCACCTTGGAAACGGCTCTTCCATCAGTGCTGTAGTAAACGGCAAATGTGTAGATACAACAATGGGTCTTACTCCGCTTGAAGGTGTTGTTATGGGAACACGTTCCGGTAACATTGATCCTGCTATCATGGAGTTCATTGCCAAGAAAGAGAACCTCGACATTGCAGGTATGATGAATGTTCTTAACAAGAAATCCGGTCTGTTCGGATTATCCGGTGGATTATCCAGTGACTTCCGTGACCTGAACGATGCTGCCCAGAGCGGAAATGAAGATGCAGCTAACGCAATTGAAGTTCTCTGCTATGGTATCGCCAAATTTGTTGGCGGATATGTTGCAGCTATGAATGGTGTAGATGCGATCGTATTTACAGCAGGTATCGGTGAGAATGCACTTCCTGTACGTGAGAAAGTTGTAAGCTATCTTGGCTATCTCGGAATTACACTTGATAAAGAAGCTAACGGAGTACGCGGAGAAGAGATCGTAATCTCTACACCGGATTCCAAAGTTAAAGTTGCTGTAATTCCTACAAACGAAGAACTTGCAATCTGCAGAGAGACTGTAGCACTGGTCTGATCGGATCAGCTGCGAAGCAGATATTCGGTGCAGAACTGTGTGGCGGATGAGACTGATTTATCAGCCTGATTTCCGAAAATTCAGTATTTCTGTAATATATAAAGAGATTCAGCGAAATCTGCAGACAATAGAGTGTCTGTGTTATGTCCGGACGAGAGAAATATAGTTACGTTGGATATAACTATATTTATATAAGAAGAGAAGGGTGCATCTGTCAGGCGCACCCTTCTTTGTGCCCATAAAGCACACTTGAAGCAGGGGACTTACCTGATTCGGTTAAATGAGGAAATATCCCGTAAAGGAATATTACTTGACAAAATGTGAAATTTTTCTAATTTATCGTTGACAAAAGCAAAAGCGGTATGTATAATAAAACAAGTGTGGATAGGAGAAAAGTATGCAGATACATTTATCAGATATTTCATCCAGCGAAGGAATGCGTATTCAGAAAACAGCAGAGTTTGGAATGGATGCGATTACCTTTCAGTCAGGAACTTTTCCGGTACTTGCGAAAGAACCGGTAGAGCTTATGATCACAAATACAGGTGACAGAAATCTTGAGATCAGGGGAACGGGAAAGATTACCGTAGGTATTCCCTGTGACAGATGTCTCAAAGAGGTTTCAACAGAGATCCCATTGGAGATCGAGCGAAAACTTGATATGAAGCTTACGGATGAAGACCGTGTGAATGATCTGGACGAGAGTTCTTATCTCACAGGTATGGACCTGGATGTGGACCAGCTGGTCTATCTTGAGGTACTGATGAGCTGGCCTTTGAAGGTTTTGTGCAAAGAAGACTGCAAAGGAATCTGTAGCCAGTGCGGGAAAAACCTCAATGACGGTCCCTGTGGATGCGTCGAGGAACCTAAGGATCCCCGTATGGCAGCTATCAGTGATATATTTAGTAAATTTAAGGAGGTGTAACATAATGTCCATCTGTCCGAAGAATAAATCTTCCAAAGCAAGACGTGATAAGAGAAGAGCAAACTGGAAAATGAGTGCTCCGAACCTTGTAAAATGCAGCAAATGTGGCGAACTGATGATGCCGCACAGAGTATGCAAAGCTTGCGGAAGCTACAACAAAAAGGAAATCATTAAAGTTGAAGACTAATTTT
>CAVCYJ010000236.1:0-4593 GCA_963605995.1 Holdemanella biformis
TTCCAGATCCTCGCCCGTGACGGACTGATCGAATTAGAACAGAACAAAGCTGCCGTTGTATTAGGTGTCAATGAGAAAACGATCCGCGAGCATTATCAGATCCGCGCTGCGCTGGAGAGCGAAGCCTGTGTACTCTGCTGCGAAAACGGAGCTGATCTTTCTGCTGTGAAGAACTGCCTGGACGCATCCGTAGAAGCCTTCAATGAGGGAGACAACAGCAACTATGCAAACCTGAACCAGTCTTTTCATTATGAGATCTGGAATGGGGCAGCCAATGAAAAACTGCAGAAGATGCTTGCAGAACTCTGGAACGGATTATCCATGGGCCTGAAGTCCACAGAAAGTGACTATGCAAAGGTTTCTATCCAGGAACATCAGAGAATCTACGAAGCGCTGGAAAAAAGAGATGCCGAAGCAGCGCGAAAGACGATGCACGACCATATTTATCGAAGCATGGCAGATTTGCTGACAAGATATCAATAGCCTTTCGCCGGGGTTTGTGCATAAATAGCAACAAAAGCCCTCATAATATCGTAAATATTACATAAAAACACCAACGAAAAATAATGCAGAATGCCGAAATGTCATTTACCATATTGACAAATCGCGCATTCTGTATTATCTTATAATCAAGAAATGGATACATTATCAGATATTAAAGATAATATATCTAATCGAAAAAACTATATAATATGAAGGAGGGCGAGAGATGAGTCCATCAACTATTACGTTGTTATTCCTTGCATTTGCGGTAGTTATGTTCGTATTTGAGAAGATACCGCTTGGAGTAACATCAATGATTGTCTGTTGCGGACTGGTAGTTACGGGGGTGCTTGATGTTAAGACCGCGTTCGCAGGATTCATTGACAGTAACGTAATTCTCTTCGTGGCCATGTTCATTGTAGGCGGAGCCTTATTTGAAACAGGAATGGCAAATAAGATCGGAGGAATCGTTACAAAATTTGCAAAATCCGAGAGGATGCTGATCATCGCGATCATGGTGATCGTAGGCTTAATGAGTGGGGTATTATCCAACACAGGAACAGCCGCGATCCTGATTCCGGTAGTGATCGGAATCGCAGCGAAGTCAGGATATTCCAGATCAAAACTTCTGATGCCGCTGGTATTTGCAGCAGCTATGGGAGGTAACTTATCCCTGATCGGAGCACCCGGAAACCTGATCGCACAGAGTGAGCTTCAGAAAATCGGAGAATCATTTGGATTCTTTGAATATGCAATCGTAGGAATGCCGATCCTGATCTGCGGAATCTTATTCTACGCAACCATCGGATACAGGCTTCTTCCTGATAAGAAGCCATCTGATTCAGAGAGTGTATTTGATGAACAGAGGAACTTTGACGATGTTCCGAAATGGAAACAGACCTTATCACTGGTAATCCTGGTGCTGACACTTCTGGGAATGATCTTTGAAGACAAGATTGGAATCAAGCTTTGCGTGACAGGATGTATCGGAGCACTGGCACTGATCCTTACGGGTGTTATCTCAGAGAAGGATGCCCTGAAATCCATTGATCTCAAGACAATCTTCCTTTTTGGCGGAACACTTTCTCTGGCATCTGCATTATCAGAAACCGGAGCAGGAGAAGAGATCGCGAATACCGTGATCAACGCGCTGGGCGAGAATCCTTCCCCGTACGTTCTGACCTTTGTAGTATTTATCCTCTGCTGCGTAATGACAAACTTCATGTCAAATACAGCAACTACGGCCCTGATGGCTCCAATCTGTGTTTCAATCGCACAGGGAATGGGAGCTGACCCAAGAGCAGTACTGATGGCCTGTGTGATCGGCGGCTCCTGCGCATATGCAACACCGATCGGAATGCCGGCCAACACTATGGTAGTAGGAGCTGGTGGATATACCTTTATGGATTATGTAAAATCAGGTCTGCCGCTGATCGTGATCGCAACGATCGTAAGCATGATCATCCTGCCGATCGCATTTCCGTTCTTCCCGGGATAATTTTCGGGAGTACATAAGGCAATATCAATCAGCTGTTAAAACAGAATACAGTAACTAATAAACACAGTAACTCAGGAGGTAAAGAAAATGAGTAAACAGGAACAGGTAGAGCAGCTTACCAATTATATGGCAAACTTTGTGTCTCATATTGCCAAAGTGCTGCCGGACGACATTATTGCAAAGATTGATGAGCTTGCAGAGAAAGAGGACAGCCCGCTTTCAAAAACAATTTATCAGACAATGAAGAGAAATCAGAAGCTTGCGAAGGAATTAAACCGTCCAAGCTGCCAGGACACAGGTGTACTTCAGTTCTGGGTAAAATGTGGCACAAACTTTCCACTGATCGGAGAGCTGGAGCCATTGCTGAAGGAAGCAGTTGTCAAGTCAACATTTGAAGCACCGCTTCGTCACAACAGTGTAGAAACTTTTGATGAGTACAACACAGGCAAGAATGTAGGAAAAGGAACTCCGACTGTATTCTGGGACATCGTTCCGGACAGCGACCAGTGCGAAATTTACGCATACATGGCAGGCGGCGGATGTACACTTCCCGGAAAAGCCATGGTTCTGATGCCAGGTGAAGGATATGAAGGAGTAACAAGATTCGTTCTTGATGTTATGACTTCTTATGGATTAAATGCATGTCCTCCACTTCTGGTAGGTGTAGGTGTTGCGACATCTGTAGAGACAGCAGCACTCCTTTCCAAAAAAGCTCTGATGCGTCCGTTAGGAAGCCACAATGACAACGAAAGAGCAGCTTCCATGGAGAAGCTTCTCGAAGACGGAATCAACGCCATCGGCCTTGGACCGCAGGGAATGGGCGGAAAGTATTCAGTAATGGGCGTTCATATCGAGAACACTGCAAGACATCCATCTGCGATCGGCGTAGCTGTAAACGTTGGATGCTGGTCCCACAGACGTGGACACATTGTTTTTGATAAGGACCTTAACTACACAATCACAACACATTCGGGGGTGACTTTATAATGCTGGAAATTAAAGATGGAAAGAAAATTTTGACAACACCTGTATCAGCAGAGGATCTTGCTGACATCCACATTGGAGACATTGTTTATTTAAACGGAAGTCTTACAACCTGCCGTGACGTTGCACACAGACGTCTGGTAGAAGAAGGTCGTGAATTACCGGTTGATGTACGTGACGCTGCAATCTTCCATGCAGGTCCGATCATCCGTCCGCTTGAGAACGACAAGTTCGAAATGGTATCCGTAGGACCGACAACAAGTATGCGTATGGAAAAATTCGAAAAAGAATTCGTAGAGAAAACCGGTGTAAAAGTAATCGTAGGAAAAGGCGGCATGGGACCAAATACTGAATATGCCTGCAAGAACTACAAAGCGATCCATTGTGTATTCCCAGCAGGAAATGCAGTTGTAGCAGCTACAGAAGTAGAAGAGATCGTAGATGCTCAGTGGAGAGACCTGGGAATGCCTGAAACCTTATGGCACTGCCGCGTAAAAGAATTCGGACCTCTGATCGTATCCATCGACACAGAAGGACGCAATCTTTTCGAAGAAAACAAAGTGATCTTCAATGAAAGAAAAGAAAAAGCCATTGAAGAAATCTGCAAACATGTAAGCTTTATCAAATAAGTAACGCCAAACTCCTTTTCAGGTGAAGCGGATATTGCTCATCCGCTTCACACCTATACACAAAACCGTTACTGTTATTCGCGGACAGTAACATATATAACATGATAAGATACTATACAGAATAAAGGTATAACCTCAAAAAATTTACTGCCATCAAAAGAGTCGGTCACGGAAACGGTCATGGTTTCCATGACCGGCTCTTTTAAAGTTCAGGCAAAAGCTCCGGAAGATTTCTGAGGCTGTCAAATTCGTAATCAGGAATAATATCTGCAGCTTTTTCATGAGCAGGATTAAACCAGATCGTGCGGATTCCTGCATTGATTCCACCCTGAATATCAGAAGTCAGGCTATCTCCGATGATAACGGTAGTTTCTCTGTGAAAATCCGGAATTCTTGAGAAGCAGCAGTTGAAATATTCTACACCCGGTTTGTTATGGCCAAGTTCTTCAGAAATAAAAATATCTTCGAAATATATGGAAATCCCGGAACTTTTCAGTCGGCCTTTCTGCACACTTAAGGTTCCATTTGTAACCAGATACATACGATATTTTCCATAAAGTGTTTCCAGAAGTTCCTCAGCTCCATCTATGAAATAATGTCCGCAGGCCAGGAGGCTTTCATACATAAGTGCAGCTTCTCCGGCTGACACATCTGCGCCCAGCTCTGAAAAAAGAAGCTGGAATCTCCTGAGCTTCACCTGATCTCTGGAAAGTTTTCCCTGTTCTAACAGTTTCCATTGTGCCAGATTTATTTCACTGTAGCGTTTCAGAACAGTTGCCTCGGGTTTAATATGAAAATGTTTCAGAGTTTTTCCTACTGCAATTTTTTCTGCCTGGTTAAAGTCAAACAGGGTATTATCAAGATCAAATAAAAGTGTATCTACCATAATTTTTTTACCTTTCTATGTGCCTGTAAAGGCAGCCGGATATAAGCTGCTGCCTTTACAGGCAGATTATACTGGTATCATTATAATGAAAAACTCTTAAAAAGTACAGAAGG
>CAVCYJ010000237.1:0-4551 GCA_963605995.1 Holdemanella biformis
AGGCAATCTGGAATGAATTTTGGCCTCGTTACTGTGAACGGAGTGAACAGTAACGAGAAAATAAGTACGGCTCAATGATTTGCCTGATTTTTACATCTGCTGCATCATTGAGCCGGAAACTTATCTGTCGGCATATTCGTTCTGGTCATTCATCATCTTCTTCGATCACCTGGATCTCCAGATAATCAAAGTCTATCTGTTCTATAAAATTATCCTGATAAAATCTTGCTTTTCCATGTTTTTTAAAATGCCTGACTGTAGACTCCAGCCAGATTGGATTGCCCAGATCCATTTCATAGCAGATACTTTCCAGCCCACGGAAAATCTTATGTGTCCGGGTATCCTCGGAATCGTCGCAGATGACAGTATCTTTTAATAAATGATTATCTTTCCATATTTTTCCCCATAAACGAAACATAATAAAACTCCTCCTGATCAGTAACATGAGCAAGTAGCGAAGCGGATGATTTTATCCGCCTGACCATCGTGTAATAGAGTATAGCGGATTTTTCTCATGAAGTAAAGAGACACTTTATTGCGGCAAAAAGCGAAAGCGTTACTGAAAAAAAGCAGAAATAAGGGCACTGGTGCCGAAATTTCAACGAAAACGTTTGCGCTTATAATTTGAAAATTAATTGATGCACCACAAAAATGTCGAAAAATATACAGATGATCAAAATGACTGCAAAATACTGCAAGAAAAAATACACAATAAAACAGATTAAAAATAATACCAATTATACAAAAAGCATAATTTAAGTAAAAAAACCATTGACAAATTAGTCGACATGCTGTTTAATAAAGGAAAGAAAACGATTAAGTAGAGCGAAATCAAACAAAGCTTAATCAGAAATGTGTTTCGGGAGCATAAGCTGGCGAACATATCACACACCAACGTGCTATGAGATTATTATTTCTAAAGGAGGACACACAATGAAGAAAAAAGTAATGGCAATTGCTCTGACAGCAGCGACAGTATCATCCATGATGTGCGCATCAATGGTAAGTGCAGCAACAGACGTAGCAAACAATGATCTGGCTTACAAAGGAGATCTGGAGATCATGCATTACTCCACGTCTGAAGAATCTGAAGGAAATGGTGGATCTGATGGATTTCGTACAGTATTGGCAGCATGGAACGAGGCTCATCCGGACATCAACTTAAATGAGAATGTTCTTGCAAATGCAGAGTACAAAACACAGATTGCTACTCTTGCAGCTGCAGACAACCTTCCGGATGTATTTCTCCTTCAGGGTATGAATACAAAAGCATGGGCAGAGCAGGGACTGGTTATGGATCTGACAGATACCATCAAAGCTTCTCCATATTATGATCAGTATGATCAGGATTATTTCACACCATTTAAGGATGGTGACAAGATTTATGGTTTCCCGGTACTGACAGGCGGTACCTGTACTGTAGTGATCTATGATAAAGCAATGTGGAAAGAGGCGGGATATGATGAATTTCCGTCAACATGGGAAGATGTAGAGAAAGCTTCTGAATACTTTAAAGAGCAGGGAATCGATACAGTAGCATTTGGCAACGGTGGAAAGTGGCAGGCAAACAGTGACTTCCTTTCTACGCTCGGTGACAGATATACAGGTAAAGAATGGTTCCAGAGCCTGATCGACAAGAGTGGCGCAGCATTTACAGATGAAGCATTTGTAAAAGCTCTGACAGAAACACAGCACCTTTTCACAGAAACAGAGATCTTCAATGAAGATTACAACTCTGTAACAAACGAGGATGCACGAGAATATTATATCTCCGGCGATGCGGCAGCATTTATCGGCGGTAACTGGGATGAATCCTACATCGCAGCAGCACTGAAAGAAAGCGATGAAGAGAAATTCAACAACATCGGATTTGCAGTTCTTCCGCAGCCTGCAGATGCAACAGAAGATCCGGATTCTCAGAATATCGGTCTTGGATATGCTGTAGCGATCAATCCCAAGGTTGCAGATGATCCTGACAAATTAGCAGCAGCTATTGACCTTGCACAGGAAATCACAGGACCTGCATTCTCTACATATGTAGCAGAGAACTATGCACTTGGCGGATTAACAAAGACAGACGATGTTGACCTGAGCAAATTTGATCAGATCACACAGGATTTCTACAACTATTCCTATGTTGATACAACTAAATGTGAGATTTATGATTCCTATATCAACAGTGCTGTATGGGATGTTCTGAATACAGACCTTCAGACTATGATGAATGGTGAAATGACACCTGAAGAAGTAGCTGAAAACGCTCAGAAAGCATACGAAGAGAATTATTAAATATGACCCGGGCTGAAACAGTTTCCTGATTCGGTTACGGCAGGCAAGGCAAAGTAACCGTTCTGCCCACTGTGGTGGGCGGAGCGGTTTTGTACTATTATATGAACGGGCACTTTTCTGTAATAGTATGGTTACATGGATTTTTCAGGAAAGAGAGGTACAGCATATGTTGACGACGATCAAGCCCAAAAAGAAAACACTTATTTTATATCTGATCATACCTGTTCTGATGTTTGTATTTACCGTATTCGTTCCACTGGTAACTGCGCTGGTTTACAGCTTCTTCGAGTGGAAGGGCGGTCCGATGAAGACCTTCAACGGACTTGCAAACTATAAACAGCTGATTCACGATGCCACATTCTGGCAGTCGTTCGGACACAATATCTATCTGGTGGTCGCATGTATCATCGGTCAGATCGGTATTGCATTTATCCTTGTTCTTATGGTAAATGCCAAATCTACTAAATTAAAAGGTATCCATCGTACATTCGGATTCTTTCCGAGTACGATCGCGGCAGTTTGTATTGGTTTGATCTGGAACATGATCTATCACAACAAATACGGTCTGATCAACTGGTTTTTAAAAGCGATCGGCCGTAAGGATCTCTGTCAGGTATGGTTAAATAATTCCAAAATCGTTATGCTTTGCGTAACGATCCCGCTGATCTGGCAGTTCATTGGTTATTATATGGTAATTATCCTGTCTGCTATTTCATCAATTGATTCTGAGATTTTTGAGAGTGCACAGATTGACGGAGCAAATGGTATCCAGACAGCATGGTACATTACTTTGCCGCTGATCAAGAACACAATGCTGGTATGTATTACTCTCTGCGTAGCCGGTAATATGAAAGCTTTTGATAATATCTATGTTATGACAAAGGGCGGTCCTGGTACCGCGTCCATGGTTATGGCAATGTACGGATACCAGGTATCCTTCAGCCAGAGCAACATGGGTTATGGCAGCTGTATTTCCGTAGCAATTTTCGTATTATCCCTGCTGGTGATCGGAGGCTCACAGGGATTGATCAAATATCTGACCAGGGAAAAGGAGGCGTAAGGTTATGAATACAAACGTACCAAAAACTCACAAAGTGAGAAAAGGAATCGCAGCAGTGCTCATGAACGTGATCCTTATTATCTTTTCGATCTCCTGTATTTTCCCGATTGTCTGGATGGCATACTCTTCTCTGAAGGAGAAACGTGTATTTAACGCAGACATTATGGGTCTGCCAAAGAATCCAACTCTGATCAACTACATAAAGATCCTCAGCAATAAGGATTATCATCTGGGTGAATCCATGTTGAACAGTGTAAGAACAACAGGTCTTTCTATTATTCTGATCATACTGTTCAGCTTTATTGTAGGTTATATTCTTGCGCGTGTTCATTTTAAATTAAACCGTGTATTATATGTGATGTTCCTGATGGGTATGCTGATCCCGATCCATTCCCTTCTGGTTCCGATCTACGTTGTATTCCAGAAATGCGGAATCAACAACAGATGGTTTACTCTTCTTCTTCCGTACGTTTCCTTCGGTCTTCCGATGGGGATCTTTCTGGTAGAAGGTTATGTAAAAACAATTCCGGTTTCGCTGGAAGAAGCAGCAGCGATCGATGGAAGTAACTTTACCCATACATTATGGATGATCATTCTTCCAATCTGCCGTCCGATCCTTACAACAGTAGCGATCATACAGGTATTCAGCTGCTGGAATGAGTTTTCGTTCGCATTGGTACTTATTAAAGATGTAAGTCTGCAGACAGTTCCTCTTGCACTGACCCAGTTCAAAGGACAGTTTGCATCTGATTATCCGAAGCAAATGGCAGCCATGCTGATCACTATGGCACCGGTTGTTGTCCTTTACTTCGCATTCAGCAAGGAAATCATCAAAGGTATGGTATCCGGAGCTGTTAAAGGCTGATACCATCAATGCCATATACGATTTAGCCAAGAATCCCCTGGAAGGTGTGTGACTCCTTACTTTCCGGGGGATTTCTTTACATATTTGCCAGGCGGTCTGATCAGAACTGGCAAATATCTGCCGTGTTTGGGAAAAAATACTTGATCCATTGCACTTGATTATTGCCCGTGAATACTCTATAATAAAGTTTAAATTTCCATAAATTAGCGTGTCAAAGTGTACTTGATACCTAAGCGGTTACTGCTTTGTAAGATGAATTACAGAGAACAAAGTGAACAGTAACGAAAAAATCAGAATGGAGGATACATTATGAAATTATACGATACCGGAGTATATT
>CAVCYJ010000238.1:0-4544 GCA_963605995.1 Holdemanella biformis
CGCCATTGGCAATGATTCCGGATGCGCCACTGGTGTTACCTTCGATCGTATAGAATGTATCTCCAATCACGGCGGTGACAATCCCGGTGTGGGTAAAGGTGCCGTTGTGGTAAAAGATCACGATATCGCCTACCTTTGGATTGGCATTTTTTGTAAAAAGTTTTCCCAGCGTCGGGCAATATACATATGGCCAGTGTTTCAGAAGCTTCTTTGCCCTCTCTGGTCCAAAAGCCTTCATAAAGCACCAGGAAATAAAGGCGGCACACCACGGCTGTCCCTGGTAATCCGGTTTAATGTCCCGCCAGTACTTCGTATAGTTGTCTGAGCCTGCATTTGCTGTTTTGTCATCCAGGCTGCTGTTTGATTTCTTTTCCAGGTAGCCGATCTCATTCTTTGCGATCAGGATCACTTTTTTAATAGCCTTATCCATGGTTCCCTCCTCATTGCTGTTATCGTCTTTTTTGTTTGTGGTATAATCCTTGTAAAAGACGTTTCTGTCCACGGTACCGCTGATTCCCGGAATGGTTGCTTTACTGGAATACTGCCAGCCGATAACACCCTCGGAAGCCGGGACTCTTAGTCTCTCCTGTAATTCTCCCGTGTCATTGTCTGGATATCTTGCAACCCAGCAATCATACTTTTTCGCACCTTCCGGAAGCTGATTGCGGTACCAGGAATAGCCACAGTAAATGCCGAATTTATAACCTTTTTTGATGATGATCTTCCGAAATGCATTGATCATCTGCAGCATGATGTCTTTCGGCAGATTCTTCTGACATTCGTCTTCAATATCTAAAAATACAGGATAATCAATCTTTCTTGAATTTAAGACCTCGATCACCTTTTTTGCTTCATTTTTGATTTCAGAAACATTCGTTGCATAGCTGTATTTATATACACCCACAGGGATACTGTTGGCAGTACAGCCGTTATAATTGGCTTCAAATGTACTGTCTGTGATATTACCTTTCTCTGTGATCCGCAGGATAGCGAATCCCATACCGTAATCCGCTACGGTTTTCCAGTCAATCCTTCCATTCCATCCGGAAACATCAATCCCTTTGATTTCCATTTTCATTCCTCCGATCTGGCGGGCGCGTTTCGCGCCCTTTCATTATTCGTCTTTGCCGGTCTGTTTGATCAGCTGGTTTACGTATGTAGACAAACCAGCAACCAGAGTCCCCTGTACAACAGCTGTGAAGATTGCCATCAGGATATCCTGTGGTGTACCACAGGTGCTGGTGGCAAATACATACGCAGCGCAGATCAGGATCCCGATTCCCCCAAGGATGAGCGGAATATATTTATCCTTTACTGTCTGCGCCTGTTTCATGGCTGTTCCCACGAAATACAGGGCAACTGCCACTACTACCAATTCGGGTTTTATATAGTTTGTAAGCTGTTCCATGCTTAAGCCTCCTTTTTCTCCTGGTCTTCTATTCTATGATTTGTATCCCTGATCTGTTCCTCCTGGGGCTTGCATTTTCTGTTCCGGAAAGCAGGTTCTTTCTACTACGTTGTTGTGTTTGTTTACCCTTCTTGTCAGTTCTTCCCGCTTGTACTCCATGAGTGCCCTGATCTTTTCAGACTGGCTGTGTTTGCTGATCAGAAAGTACCTGGCGGATATTCGCAATTGAAGCAGGGGACTTACTTGATTTGGGTCAATAAAAAATGTCTACCGCTTAACAAACGGTAGACAAATGACTGACAAATACCTGTTTTTAGTTGTTCAAAATGCCTCTTTTCCGCTAAAATATGGCATCAATACTCTAAGGTCTCCATATATTTCATATAGCGTACTACCATGAGCGCGATCTTGAATGTGATGGCATCTTCGAATACGCGGAGATCTAAGCCTGTGCTCTTCTGGAGTTTGTCGAGACGGTAGACCAGAGTGTTTCTGTGGATGTAGAGCTGTCTGGAAGTCTCGGATACATTCAGGCTGTTTTCAAAGAATTTGTCAATGGTTACTAATGTTTCCTCGTCAAAGTCGTCCGGAGATTTGCCTCCGAAGATTTCTTTGATAAACATCTTACAGAGCGGGATCGGAAGCTGATAGATCAGTCGTCCGATTCCCAGGGAGCTGTATGCAATAACTTCTTTATCTCCGAAGAAAATCTTGCCTACATCGAGTGCCATGCGGGCTTCCTTGTAGGACCGTGATACTTCTTTGAGCTCATTTACGATCGTACCATATGCCATATGAGTCTTGCCATCATTACCCATTCCAAGTGTGTCGAGGATTGTGTGTGCGAGCTGATCCATCTCCGGATAGTTCTCACCGTCATCGAGTTCCTTGACTACAATGATGCTCTTTTCATCTACTGCTGTGATAAAGTCCTTGCTCTTGCCGCCGAAAAGGCTCTTTACACTCTCCATGGAGCTGTGGTCTTTCTCCTGTGGCATCTCGAGGATCATTACCACACGGCGTACATCTGCTTCGATATGCAGCTTCTTCGCACGGTTGTAAATATCAACAAGAAGCAGATTGTCAAGAAGCAGGTTCTTGATAAAACTGTCTTTGTCAAAACGTTCTTTGTATGCCACGATCAGATTCTGGATCTGAAAAGCTGCAAGCTTTCCAACCATATAAGTATCTTCATCATCACCGTGAGCAACCAGAATATATTCAAGCTGATAATCATCACAGACCTTGAAATACTGGAAGCCTTTTACTAACTGACTGTCAGCCTGTGATTCTACAAAGGCCTGTACGTCTGGTGTTGCAATAGAAAAATCTGCAAATGTACTTGCAAGTACTTTGCCCTCTGTGTCGAGGACACAAAATTCTGTCCTGGAAATTTCTTTTAACCCTTCGAGAGTATTCTGAAGCACCTGATTTGATATCATCCAATTTCAATCCCTTCTCATCTATAGTATTTGTTTCCGCGCTATTGTTCACACACTGTTATTCTGCCGGATACTTCGGCATGAATACAACAGATCTCCGGATATATAATCCCGAATCCTGCTATCCCGGAAAACTCGAAAGAACACCTGACTGAGTTTCCGGAAGCACAGCGAACAATAACGTCAGTTCTTTCGTTTTAACCATAAAAACATATATCTGTATTGTATTTTAATACATATTCACCAAAAATAAAAGAGGAAAGCGAAAAAAATTTACAATTTTTTGTTAAATATTTTTCTTTTCTATAAATCCTTCTCCGAGAACTTCCCTTGCATCTGTCACAATAACAAATGCGGTGGGATCAATTACATCTATTTTTTCTTTAAGCAATACGATTTCCTTTTTATTTACCACACAAAAAAGCATCAGCTTATCCTGTCCGGAATACATACCTTTCGCATTTATGCCAGTTACACCTCTGTCCAGATCTTTCATGATCATATCAGAAATTTCTTCAGGCCTTGAGGTTATGATATAGGCAATCTTGGAAAACTTGAGACCTTCGATCAGTCCGTCAGATACTTTTGTTACCAGATATACGGCAATAATAGCATAAAGTGCCTTACGGATTCCAAATACATACATGCCGATCACAACAACAGCTGCATCAATAACCAACATGATCTGCGCGATAGAGTAATGTTGAAGGTATTTCCGGATAATAGCCGCCATCATATCTGTTCCACCGGTTGTGCCACCGCCCAGAAAAACAAGACCGATTCCTATCCCCTGAACCACACCCCCGTAGAGTGCTGCAAGTAACAGATCATCACCGGCAATATTCCATACCGGCTGCAATGCCAGCCATGAAGAAAGTGAAATCTCCCCGATCAGAGCCTTTTTTACAAAAGAAAATCCATGAATTCTCCAGCCAATCAGAAACAGTGGTATATTTAATCCTATATTGGTCATCCAAAGTGGTATTCCACCATTCACAGTTCCTTTTGTCCATTCTTTTATAATAATTGCCACACCGGAAAATCCACCAGTTACCATCCCGGATGCGTCAAACACTGAATTGATCGCCAATGCCATCAGTCCGGTTCCTGCTATAATCATTAAATATTCAAGAATCCGTGATTTTTTACCATTTCCCAGTTTCATCTTTATCCTCCCGCTTCATTTAATGTACTCTATTCACTGCCGGCAACGAAACGTCAAACCTGATCTGTCAATTTCGTCACTTGCTTACTTTATCACTGCGCTGTAATTATTTTCCCTGAAATTACAAGAACGGCAGCAATCCTTTTAAGACTGCTCCCGTTCTTATTTTTACCTTATTTCTCAAACTTTATCAGCAATGAACCCTGTAATCCGGATTTTCCACCTGTATTTGACCACTTCTGCGATATAATTTCTGTCTTTTTCGTATTAATCACAGATATGGATTATTATAGCGAAACTTATACAAAAAAGCAAGGTAAAAAGCGATGTTTATCTGCTTATCCGTCGGCATCCAGCTGTTTGATCAGATATCGTCCGACAATTCTCGAAAAATTCGAAATATCACGAATATATGCAAAGTCCTTGCCAAAGATCTTTTTTTCTGTAGAGAGATCTTTTTCTTCTCCTGCAAAAACTCCCAGCACGCTGACTCCCAGATTTCGCAGATGACGTACTTCCGTTGCAGTGT
>CAVCYJ010000239.1:0-4542 GCA_963605995.1 Holdemanella biformis
GGTTATTTTTTTGTCTTGACGAATCTGTCTGACTCTTTGGTTACTTCCAGGTGTATGTTCCCGGCATGATAGGTGCCGTAAGTGACCGGCTATGGGGCATTGCATTTGTCCGGCTTGCAGTACCGGCTGGCTTAAGATGCATCATTTTAGAGGATTGCTATAATATTCAAAAGGATATTTCAAAGCAAATTCTGTGAATTTTCGAATTGCCCACGGTGTATAATCGTTAGTCCTGGTAATGAATCCGATTTCACGGGTCATTTTTTCTTTTGGATATGCGATGGCAATATTATAGATTGTACGATAAGTAATGAGTTTTGGAAGAATGCTGACTCCGAATCCTTTTTCAACCATTGCCAGTACTGCGTTGTCATCAATCATATTATAAGCTATATGAGGGTGAATATTTGCTTCATTACACATATGACTGATTGGTTTTTTATAACCATCCGGAATGCATATAAAAGGTTCAGCGGCTAATTCCCGCAAAGAGATTTCTTCTTTTCCGGCAAGCGGATGATCTGGAGGAAGTACCAGAATAAAAGGGTCTGTGATCAGTGGTGTGAATTTGTATTCTTTTTTGGTCGGGTTGCTGATGATAAGTATGTCAACGGTACCTTTTTGCAGAGCTTTCAGCAGATGTTGATCGTCTTCCTGATAAAGATCGAAACGTATATTTGGATAGATTTTCTGAAATTCCTGTATGCATCCTGGAAGCCAGTGACAGGAAATGCTGTTGTATGCTCCGAGTCGTACAGTACCAGACTGGGTTTTATGGATGCGTGAAATTTCTTCCTCCAGAAGACGTTGTTTTTGGACGATTTCCAGAATTGCAGCATGAATGGATTCACCTTCGGCGGATAAAATCAAACCCTCATGTGTACGTAAAAAGAGTGTGATACCAAAATCACGTTCCATAGATTTGACAGCCTGACTGATTGCAGATTGAGTATATTGGAAATAATCTGCGGTCTTAGTGAAGCTTTTGGTTTCTGCTGCTTTCAGAAATATTTCATATTTAGATGGGTTCATAGATTAACCTCCGGTGATAACTGATATTAGATAAACTAATGCCGGCTATCATTTTTTTGCGTTTTACTAATTTGTTAAACCATTATACAATATCGCCATAAAAAGAACAATCCCAATTACAGGAGGATAAATCTATGATGACGAAACGGATTGAAAATTTAAAACGTATGCAGAACGAAGTAAAACCGAGTCTCAGCGTAGAGCGTGCGAGACTTGCTACGGAAGCGATTAAAGAGCATGCCTTTGAACCACCGGTACTTCAGAAAGCACATATGCTGTCACATATCCTGAGGAATATGACGATTTATATTCAGGAAGGTGAATTGGTAGTTGGAAACCATAATGACAGACCGAGATGTGCACCGGTATTTCCTGAATATTTTTCGGAGTGGGTGATTGATGAAATTGATGATTTTCAGACAAGACCAAGTGATCCACTTGAAATATCAGAAGAAGATAAGAAAGAAATGGTGGAGGTTCTGGAATGGTGGAGAGGAAAGAGTTTTGACAAAATTGTAGAACGTGCACTTTCAGAAGAAGCGAAAGAGGCAGAAGCAGCAGGTGTTATGACAATTGGAAACAGAGACTGTGGAACCGGACATCTCACACCTGATTACTGGACAGCATTGGAAAAAGGTCTTGGTGATTATAGAGATCGCGCAAAAGCCAGGATTGCAGAAACAGTTGTGGATTGTAAGGAAAAGCAGGAGCAGGTAGATTTCTGGAATGCAGTAATTATCGTAGTAGATGCTGCCGAAGCATATGCAAAAAGATACAGTGAACTGGCGAGAAAGCAGGCAGAAGATGAAAAGGATGAGACAAGAAAAAAAGAACTTTTGAAGATTGCGGATATTTGTGAACGTATTCCGGTACAGCCGGCGCAGACATTTGCAGAAGCAATTCAGATGGTATGGTTTATTCATGTGATCATTTCTATTGAAGCAAATGGACATGGTACATCATTACACAGATTTGATCAGTATATGAATCCGTTCTATGTTAATGACCTTAAGGCTGGACGAATTACAGAACAGGAAGCTCTGGAATACATCGAATGCCTGTTTATTAAGTTTACAGATATTTTGAAATTAAGAGATAAATTTTATTCTTCTTCATTTGCGGGATATCCGATCTGGCAGAACATTATTGTTGGCGGACAGACAGCTGACGGTAAGGATGCAACAAATGAAACTTCATTCCTTGTATTAAAGGCAAACAGAGAAGTCCAGACATCACAGCCAACTGCTTCTGTAAGATATTTCAGGGGCTTATCGGAAGATCTGATCGAAGAAGGTCTGAAAATGATCCAGGATGGTCTGGCAACACCGGCATTTTTTAACGATGAACTTGTAGTGCCAATGGTTATGGAGAAACTGGGAGTATCTGCTGAAGTTGCCAGAAACTGGGGTATTCAGGGATGTGTACAGCCAATAGTTGCAGGATGCAGTGATGGACGTCCAACGGTAGGATATGTGAATCTTCTGAAGTGTCTGGAACTGGTTCTTCACAATGGAGTTGATCCGATTACAGGAAAGCAGCTGGGAGTTAAAACCGGAGAATTATCAGAAATAGATACTCTGGAGAAACTGCAGCAGGCACTTTACACACAGATCGATCATTTTGTAGATCTGATGTTGACTGGTTTCAATGTGGTAGGTTCTATGCATGCTGACCGTATGCCGGTAACATTTGCATCCATGCTGATCAATGATTGTGTAGAAAAGGGAATGTCAGTACAGGAAGGTGGAGCCAGATATTCAGAGTCCGGAGCATTTATCAATGGTATTGGTAACTGTACAGATGCGATTGCAGCAATCGATACAATTATTTTCAGAGAAAAACGCTATAGCATGGATGAGCTGATGAAAGCATTGGAGGCAAATTTTGAAGGCTATGAGCCTATGCGTCTCATACTGTTAAATAAAGCACCGAAATATGGTAATGACAATGATTATGTAGATGCAATTGCAGCTGATATTGTAAAACATTATGCAGAAAGTCTTGGCAGATACAAGGATTCTCGAGGTGGCAATTATCAGGTGGTTGTAGAGTCTCAGTCTATGAACGTTTCTCAGGGTAAATGTGTGCTCGCATCTGCTGATGGACGATTTGCATATGAAGGAGTAAATGATAACTGTTCGCCGGTAATGGGACGAGATGTAAATGGTCCGACCGCAACGGTTAAATCCGTTGCTAAACTTGATCAGAAGAATGCGAAAGATGGATGCCTGTATAATATTCGATTTGACCCAAGAAGTGTACAGGGAGAGAAAGGGCGTAAGATTCTCAGAAGTGTCGTGCAGACATATTTCGACAATATGGGAGAGCATATCCAGATTAATGTAGTAAATAATGAAACTTTACGTGCAGCACAGAAAGAACCAGAAAAATACAGAAATCTGCTGGTACGTGTGGCCGGTTATCTGGCATATTTCACTGAGCTGGATAAGGATGTGCAGGAAAGTGTTATTGCGAGAACTGCACACAATCCATCATGTTAGAGACAAAAACCTGTTATGTAGGAGGCATTCAGAGATTTTCTACAGAAGACGGACCGGGAATCAGGACAACAGTGTTTTTGAAAGGATGTCCGTTGAGATGTGCATGGTGCCATAACTCAGAATTGATCGAATTTCGTTTTCGTTTAATGTATAAGGAAGAAAAATGTATCCGTTGTGGGCAGTGTATCAGACGTTGCCCGGTCGGAGCATTAAAAATGGGAACTTCAGGAATTCAGATTGATGATGATAAATGTACCGGTTGCCGGCAGTGCATTGAACAGTGTGGTTCGGAAGCATTGCATACGAAATCCAATGTGTATACGGTAGAACAGCTGATGACAGAGATTGAAAAAGACAGGGATTTTTATGAAAATTCCGGTGGCGGTGTGACGCTGAGTGGCGGAGAAATTCTGTCTCATGCTGCTTTTGCATTGGCTGTTGCAGAGGAATGCAGGAAACGAGGCATAACAGTGGCAGCAGATACCAGCGGATTTGGAAAATATGATGATCTGAAAGCAATTGCAGAACAGGCAGAAGTGATTCTGTATGATTTAAAACATATGGACAGACAGAAGCATATAGAACTTACAGGACAGGATCCGGAAATTATATGGAATAATCTGATCCGCCTGACTGAAGATGGACTGGGAGATAAAGTGATCATACGTGTTCCGTTCATTCATCCGGTAAATGATGATCGGGAAAATGTACAAAGGCTTCTGGAATTCATGAAGAAGTACAGGTTAAGACAGGTGAACTTCCTTCCATATCACAATATGGGTATCAGTAAGGCCAGAGAGATTGGAATGGTGCAGAAAGAATACGAAACTCCAACAGATGAGTATCTGGAAGAGGTGCGGGAATTGTTTGTGAAAAATGGCATCATTACAGTTGTGATGGGAAAGGAAAAATAAATGAGGGAAAATAGCATTTTAACCGAATCAAGTAAGTCCCTTGCTTCAATTGCGAAAAGCAATAAGCAGTGGGTGGGGACTTGCTTGTATCAGGA
>CAVCYJ010000240.1:0-4539 GCA_963605995.1 Holdemanella biformis
CGTATCCGAGGTGCTTTTTTTGTCCCAGAGAGGCATCAATGGCGATTACGAGTCCATCGGGATGCAGAATCCTGATCCGTCGGGAAGTTTTTTCCAGGTTCAGGGCATGAACAGGTGCTTTTAGTGTGCCGTAGATGTAGATATCATGTGTATTCAGACGTTCAACCAGCTGATGACCAATATACGGACCAAGGCAGTCACCTGTCACCCGGTCGCTGCCGATACATAAAAAGACCAGTTCTGACCACTCGCCGGGATAATGAAGAATACATTTGTTTAAAAGTGAAGCAATTTCCTGCGGGGAGTTGCTTTTCTGTGAGTTTACATAAAATACCATACAGTCCTCCTGCTGATTTCGTACTGCTATACTAAAAGTAACTGCTGCATTGACCTGTAACTGTGAAGCTGCTGAACAGTTACGAAATATTTTCCATAATGATATCTATGTTTCATCATATCCCATTCGGAGAAAAATTATGCACAGTGCAAAATCTGTCGCCAAATTCTTATAAATCTCTCTTACAAAATGCTAAAATCCGCGATTTGTCTGTGTTATTCTGATACCCGAAGGGGTGATGAGATATGATAGAAATAATCTATAAAGACGAATCTCAGGAAACACAAAGCGATGACGAATCGTTTGGATTACCCAGAAA
Source organism: Holdemanella biformis (assembly GCA_963605995.1). Classification (GTDB taxonomy): domain Bacteria; phylum Bacillota; class Clostridia; order Lachnospirales; family Lachnospiraceae; genus Blautia_A. The sequence continues at coordinate 657 of CAVCYJ010000240.1, forward strand.
TATACGGCAGATCGGCCTTGTGCGTGATGATTACAAGATTTATATGGAAGACTATGTATACACTTTTCTTGTCAGGCTTTCGAGAGCGGAAAATGCAGACGGTGAAATGAAAGCAAGGGCAGCAGTTCTTACAGGAGAGATTAAATGGCGTTCTCAGACAGCATATCTGTTTATAAAGGGAGCGGTCATGGCAGAAGGGATGGAGGCTGCTCCTGATCATATTGATTTTTCCGGAAAGCTGTGGAAACAAATTCAGGAAGAACAGAAAGAATATTTTGAGGAACAGGAAATTGTGGGGTGGTTTTTCTCTCAGCCCCAGCTTGCACTGGAGGTTTCAGAATTAATGACGAAAGTGCATATGAAACACTTTGGGTGTGAAAAGGTTCTGATGCTTATGGAACCGTTGGAAAGAGAAGAGGCATTTTTTTGCTATGAAAATAGCGGAATGGTGCATCTTGAAGGATATTATCTTTATTACGAGAAGAATCCCGGTATGCAGAATTATATGATTGATAAAAATGAAGAATTGCAGCCGGAAGTACAGGAGCTTTATGAAGATCAGGCAGTAAAAGATTTTCGGAAAATAATCACAGATAAGAAAGAGACAGAGAAGGAGTCACCGGCTCCTTCTGTTTTTTCATATGGATTAACCGCATGTCTGGCAATTGCTGTATTGACTGTGGGAGTGAATTTTTACAGGAGTTATCAGAAAACAGAGCAGTCCGAAACAAAAGAAATGGCAACAGCTTCGTCGGTGATCGTTGAGGAGATTACTCCGTCACAGATGATTACGCCAACAGTCAAAGCGGAGATATCAGAAATACCGGTAATTACAAAGAAAGCAATTGCAGCAGAAAAAACAACGGATGAAACAGAGGAAAGGGATAAAGCAGGACAGGATGAGACAACGCAGACAGAAAATATGGATAAAACAGAACAGATTTATCAGCAGGAGGCGGACGAACGCAAGGCAAAAAAGCGTGTCAGGGAAGCCGCCGGGAAACAGAACAGTGAGGCGGCAACAGGGACAACTTATGATTCCTATGTGATTCAGCCAGGAGACACACTGTTTCAGATTTGTATGGAAAAATACGGAAGTACAGAGGAAATCAGTCAGATCTGCCAGCTGAATGGAATAACAGCAGATGAAATTATTTATCCCGGACAGGTAATTGTATTACCTTAGAAACCTGTGCTATAATACAGGGAAGATTATACATCGTTTTTGGAGATAGCTATCCTGTTTGTGTACTGGCAGATCTGACTGGCATTATGTGAATAGCGTGGTTATCTGCGGAACGATGTCTGAAAATTTAGAAATAATATAATAAGGTAAGGACAGGTATGGCAAATACATTGAAGAAACTGATAAAGAAACGCAGGAAGAAGAAACTTCGGGCAGAGAAAAACAGGCTGGCAAGAGAGAAAGAAATGTCGGTTGGTGAAGAACGTGAGGTGGATTACGAAAACAGATTATCCTATCATAAGAGAAGTATAGCAAAAAGAACAGCTGCAACAGTAGTGACGATAGCACTTGTTGCGACAGCAGTGGGATTCTACATAGAAAAGAGAAGTTATCATTCCTATAAGGTAGTTCAGTCCAGTGAACAGGAAGACATTGTATCTACAAATTATGTAGAAATGGACGGAGATATTCTGAGATACAGCTCGGATGAAGTATCGCTTGTTTCAGAAAAGATGAATACACTCTGGAATGAAACATATCAGATGCAGAACCCTGTTGCAGATGTCAATGGAAGCCGTGCGGTAATCGCTGATAAGGATGGAACGACGTTGGAGATATACGATAAGTCAGGTAAAACCGGGAGTGTGACAACATCTTACAGTATTATTAAGGCGAAAGTGTCGAAAAGCGGACTGGTAGCAGCGATTCTGGATGGGGGCGATGATACCTGGATCAATTTTTACAGTACAGATGGAAGTATTATTGCTGAAAATCAGACTAAGGTAGATGATCCTGGATATCCGCTGGATGTTGCGATATCCGAAGACGGAGTGGTCATGATGGTGACATACCAGTTTGTGGATGGCAGCGATACTACCAGTTATGTAGCTTTTTATAATTTTGGAGATGTAGGACAGAATGAAGATGACAGGATCGTTAGCGGATACAAATATGAAGGTGTAGTAGTACCGCAGATTCAGTATCTGAGTAATAATCGTTCTGTAGCACTTAAGGATAATGGCTTCACCATTTATCAGGGGAGCCAGATCCCGAAGGAGATAAAGACGGTAGAGACAGACAAAGAAATTGTCAGTACATTTTATGATGATGATATGATTGGTCTTGTATTCAAGAACGACAGTAAAGACAAGCAGTATACAATGGAAGTATACACTACGGAGGGCCAGCTGAAATTTACGCAGGATTTTAATATCCCATATACAACAATTAAACTGAGCGGTGGAAATATTCTGATGTATAACAGTTCTCAGATATGTGTAATGAACAGCAGAGGGGTCCAGAAATACCTGGGGAGTGTAGACGGAACCATTAAAGATTTCTTTAAACTTGGATGGAACAGATATCTTCTTGTACTGGACAGCGGTGTGGATGTGATCAAACTGAGTTAGGAGGAAACCGATGACTTTAACATGGGGAGGGGGCGTTGCCTTACTCTTTCTGGCATTTGCCTGCATCAGCGGATATAAAAGAGGATTGATGAGGGAAATAGTTTCCCTTGTATGTGTGTTTCTGTCAATGTCAATCGTATGGTTTGTGAATCCATATGTGAATCAATTTATTTGTGAAACAACCTCTGTTTATGAAAAAATACAGGATAGCTGTCAGCAATTTGTAGAAAAGAAATATAATGAACAAATAGACAGCGGAGAAGGACAGCAGGCTTTTATAGATGAAATGAATCTGCCTGAATTGCTGAGTGAAGGATTGAGCCACAATAATAATTCGGATATATATCAGTATCTGGCAGCAGCTACTTTTTCAGATTATATTGCGCAATATCTGGCACGTATGGCGGTAAATGGAATTTCATTCCTGATTTCTCTGCTGATGGCGACAGTCCTGGTGAGAAGTGTTACCTGGATGCTAAATCTGGCCGCGAGACTGCCGGTAGTCCATGGTATGAATAAAATCGCGGGTGCATTTCTGGGAGCGGCGAAGTTCCTGGTGGTAATATGGGTGCTGTTTCTGGCTCTGACAGTTGCATGCAATACTCAGATAGGAGGGACGGCACTTCAGATTATCAGGAAAGATTGTGTTCTCAGTTATCTGTATAATCAGGATGTGCTGATAAAGATCTTTATGAGTATCTTTTATCTATAAAACCTAAAATAGAAACAATTGCAAAAAAACCTAAAATAATGCTTGACGTAGAGGGAAAATAATGATATGATTAATCCGCTTCTGAATGAGGCGGATTTTTTTGACGGACAATAAAAAAATAGTTGTTAAAGTCGAAAAAAAGATAAAAAAGTGTTGACAGAGAACTGGAAACATGATATTATATCAGAGTTGCTGGTGGGAACACTGGTAAAAGCTGAGAAAAGAATTTGAAAATAAATTAAAAAAGTTCTTGACAAAGCAAAAGAGAAGTGATATAATAAACGAGCTGTTAAACGATGAGAACAGCAATGACCTTGATAACTAAACAGTGAAACACATACAATTCTCGAAAATTCTTTACACATGAGCATCGAAAGATGCGAATACGGTTCGGTTCGTAAGAAACGGACTTCATTATTGAGAACGGTTTAAAAACCAAAAACAGTAAAACGAGAGATAGCTAGTTGTTATCTTGAGTGGAACTAACTTTCAATTGCGATGTTTTATGAGAATAAAACTTCAAGCATTTAATCAGAGAGTTTGATCCTGGCTCAGGATGAACGCTGGCGGCGTGCT
>CAVCYJ010000241.1:0-4530 GCA_963605995.1 Holdemanella biformis
AAAGTCAGAGCTTCTGGATCAGAGGATGTTCGCGGTAGTACATCCTGGTGAAGTTCAGGAATTTCTGCATATTGTCACTGATATATTTCCCCTTTTTCCATACGATTCCGATTTTTATGCGGATGGGTGGACTAAGGGGAATTCCTTTTATGCCGGAAGAGGCAAATTTATCAGTCATGCTGGAATAGAGAAAGCTGCCATACTTGCAGGTCTTTACCAACTGCAAAATGGTATAAATCTGGCTGCTGCGCATGACGATGTCCGGGATGTAACCGTCCGTTTCAAAGCGTGTTTTCAACAACTGGTTCTGTACGGAATCGGCATTGAAAAAGATTAAAGATTCTTTAGACATTTCTTTTGTGGTAACCACTTCTTTGTTTGCCAGCCGGTGATCATTACTCACACAAAAAACAACCTGATCGTTGGCCAGGAGAGTCTTGTTAAATTTATCAATATTATACTGTTCCATATTTACCAGAGCCAGATCCAGAGTGTCATCCTGTACCAGGTTGCAGGCACGTACAGAGCCATATTCCTCCAGAACAACAGCGATTTCCGGATATTGATCGTGAAATGCGATGAGAAGCTCAGGGAAAAAGACGGTGCTCAGCATAGGCGGAATTCCGATACGAAGAGGGGGCTTTACTCTCGCCATACTGGAGTAATCTGCCTGAAGCTCGGTGCAGTATTGAAGAATGTAGGTGGCTTTGTTATAAAGTTCTTCGCCTTCCTGAGTAAGGATCAGACTGTTTCCTTTCCTGTAAAAGAGACTGATACCGAATTCGATTTCCAGGTCACGGATGGCCACGGACACAGTGGGTTGAGTAACGTATAATTCCTCGGCTGCCTTTGTGATACTGTGACAGCGGCTGGCTGCGCAAAAGTAACGGAGCTGGTTAAGTGTCATAAGTAAGTACCTCTAAGTTCGTTGTAGTGTGTCGAAATATGTTATTGCTATAGCAATTCTAGTATTTTTCTGAAACTGTTTTAAACTGGTACAACGAATATTAAGTAACCGCCACATTGACTTGTCTGATTTTTCATCTGCTGCGTTGTCGTCAATCGCCGTAGCCACCGCTACGCCTCATTCCTCCGCCTTGCATATGAGAAAATCATCCTGCGTCAATGTAGCAGATACTTAATTTTCGTTGTACTATCTTCAAATAAAAAATACCATATACCTATCATAATTTCCATATTTATTTCTAAATTTTTCGGTCTTGTAGTAATATTACACAAAAAAAATCTTCTAAAATCATGATTATAAAAATTTTTTATGGGGATATGCAACCCATTAATTTGTTTTTTGATATATACGCGGTTTATAATAAACTCATCAAAGGAAACGTGCACGGCCGGTACCTTTCAAGAGAGAAAAGAAGCCGCTAAGCAGGCTATTTATCCAGAAGTTAAATTCATTAAAAAATAAGAGGAGGATCCAAGCAATGCCAATGACAGCCCCTGGAAAATTTAACAGTAACGGAGCATGGGACGGATTTCGCGGCGAAATCTGGCAAGAAGAAATCAATGTCCGCGATTTTATCCAGAAAAACTACACCCCATACGATGGAGATGAATCATTCCTGACCGGTCCTACAGACCGCACTCAGAAGTTATGGAACTGTGTCCAGAAACTTCAGAAGGAAGAACGTGAAAAAGGTGGAGTTCTGGAATGCGAGACAGAAGTTGTTTCCGGTCTTACCGCATATGGACCTGGTTACATCAGCGAAGACATGAAGGATCTGGAGCAGATCGTAGGTCTGCAGACAGATAAACCACTGAAACGTGCATTTATGCCTTATGGCGGTATCCGTATGGCAGTTCAGGCAGCAGAGACTTACGGATATGAGATCAATCCGGAACTGAAGAAAATTTTTACGACCTATGTGACTACTCACAATGACGCTGTTTTTGGTGCTTACACTCCTGAGATGCGTCTTGCGAGAAAAACACACGTTGTTACCGGTCTGCCGGATACTTATGGCCGCGGACGTATTGTTGGCGACTACCGTCGTGTGGCTCTTTACGGAATCGACCGTCTCATTGAGGCGAAAAAAGTGGCTCATTACCGCGCTGGCTGCGGAAATATGTATGATGATGTGATCCGTATGCGTGAAGAAATCAGCCAGCAGCTGAAAGCCCTTAACGGAATGAAAGAGATGGCAAAGGCTTACGGCTACGATATCTCCAAACCTGCGAGAAATGCCAAAGAGGCAGTTCAGTGGCTGTACTTCGGCTATCTGGCAGCTGTTAAGACTCAGAACGGTGCCGCAATGAGTGTGGGACGTATCTCTACTTTTCTTGATATTTATATTCAGCGCGACCTTCAGAATGGTACTCTCACCGAGTCTGAGGCACAGGAGCTGATCGACCATATGACTATGAAATTCCGTCTGGTAAAATTTGCCCGTATTCCGGAATACAATCAGTTATTCTCCGGAGACCCAACCTGGGTTACTCTGGAAGTGGGCGGTACAAGCATGGACGGCAGACACATGGTTACAAAGACAGACTATCGATTCCTTCATACTCTGGAAAACATGGGACCAAGCCCGGAGCCGAACCTGACTGTACTTTACAGCCCAAATCTTCCGACTGCATTTAAGAAATATGCAGCTAAGATTTCCATCGACACCAGCTCCATCCAGTATGAGAACGATGAGGTTATGAAACCGGAGTGGGGAGACGATTACTCCATCTGCTGCTGCGTTTCCGCAACAAAGACCGGAAAAGAGATCCAGCTGTTCGGTGCACGTGCAAACCTTGCAAAGACTCTGCTTTATGCGTTCAACGGCGGTTTTGATGAGAAACACAGAATTCAGTGCGGACCTGCCATGCAGCGCATTACTTCTGAATATGCAGATTATGACGAGGTAATCGAGAAGTTTGACTGGTGGATGGACTGGCTGGCAGACATCTATGTAAACGTGCTGAACCTGATCCATTACATGCATGATAAATATTACTACGAGGCTGCAGAGATGGCTCTGATCAACAACGATTGTGAGCGTTCCTTTGCAACTGGAATTGCCGGATTTTCACATGTTGTTGATTCACTTAGCGCAATTAAGTATGCAAAAGTGAAAATTATCCGTGATGAGGAAGGCATTACAAAGGATTTTGAGATCGAGGGTGACTTCCCGCGTTATGGCAACGACGATCCTCGCGCAGATGAGATCGCAACTTGGCTGCTGCGTACCTTCTTTGACAAGATCCGCCGTCGTCACACCTATCGTGATTCCAAGCCAAGTACTTCTATTCTTACAATTACCTCTAATGTAGTTTATGGTGAAGCTACCGGTGCTACACCGGATGGCCGTAAGGCATATACTTCCTTTGCCCCGGGAGCGTCACCATCCTACGGTGCAGAGCAGAACGGACTCCTGGCGTCCCTGAACTCTGTTGCGAAGATTCCGTATCACTGGGCTCTGGATGGAATTTCCAATACCCAGACCATTAATCCGGATGCACTTGGACATGAAATTGAGGAACGCAAGAATAACCTGGTTCAGATCCTGGACGGATATTTTGCACAGGATGCCCATCATCTGAATGTGAATGTATTCGGTACAGAGAAGCTGATCGATGCAATGGAACATCCGGAAAAAGAGGAATATCAGAACTTTACTATCCGTGTTTCCGGTTATGCTGTGAAATTTATCTCTTTAACAAAGAAACAGCAGCTTGATGTAATTGCACGTACCTGCCATAAGACTTTGTAATTAATATTATGGGGCCACAGGAAATTCTGGACAGAGCAGAAGTGAAAAACAAGTGGCAGTTAACGCCTTTGAAAAACTTTAAATCGCCCCATCTGACGGAACGTATGTGGCGTACTGCTCTGGTAGTATTAATTACTTCTATTATTTACGAATGTCCTTTGGAAGGGCGAAATCCCTGTTTTGCATTGATTGGTGCAGTATATGGGGTAGGAAGTCAGTTTGAAGAGGGCTTCCATAATGGGATCAACCGTGTGATAGGAACTTTGGTCGGTGGTCTTCTGGTGATCCCTTTTTATAAGTTGTATACCAGTCAGCCCTTTGGGATACCTGGCTGGATATGGCTTGTTGCAGGGGTTTGCCTTGTACTCTGGTGCAACTTCGCACTGGGTGCAGACTCTGCAATCCAGCCCGGAATTGTGATTTACTTTGTCGTTATGTTTACTGTCGGAGAGGAAAGAGTTTTACCATACACAATCGCGCGTATCCTGGACACAGGTTTTGGCGTACTTCTGACCCTTCTGCTATATGTTTTATATCCATCTAAATATGATAAAGAAAAGGGAGTCTCCCTGAAAACATTCTGGGCTGAAATAAATAAGGCATTTCAGTCTTACAAAAGTAAAAACCGTATCATGAGGAAAAAAGAACATGAAAACTTTGGTACGGATGATGATAAAAATTTCTCCTTTATTGTTTCAAAGATAAAAAAAGATAAACATCGCTAAGATGAAAAGAAAAGGCGGCTCACAGATTTTCCTCCGTATATGGTCTGTGAATCGCTTTTTTCGTAAGTAATGATAAATTTAAC
>CAVCYJ010000242.1:0-4527 GCA_963605995.1 Holdemanella biformis
TCGATACATCCCTTGCAGAAGGCGTTATGCTTCTGACACCATTCTCCGCAACATCTGAGGATGAGAAGAGCCAGAGCTTCGTAAAAGCTTACGGCGATGCAAACAACGGTGAGACACCGAACCAGTTCGCAGCAGACGCATATGATGTACTCTATGCAATGCAGCTTGCAGCAAACGATGCAGCGATCACACCGGATATGAGCAACGAAGACATCAGTGCGGCTATGTCTGCTTCCATGGTGAACATTGAGCTTGACGGTATCACAGGTAAAGCAAAATGGACAGAAGACGGCGAGTGCGACAAAGAGCCGAAAGCCTTCGAGATCAAAGACGGCAAATACGTAGAGATGAACTAATTTTGGGGGTCGGGGGACGGTTTCCTGCAGTGGAGACCGTCCCCTTTCCTGTTATATCAGATTAAGAGGTGCATTATGAGTTTTATATCTTATTTAAAAGACGGCATCAGTCTTGGCAGTATCTATGCGATCATTGCACTTGGATATACAATGGTCTACGGCATCGCAAAAATGCTGAACTTCGCTCACGGTGATGTTATCATGGTAGGTGCTTATGTGATCCTTACCTGTATCACCCGCAGCGGTATGTCACCGGCACTTTCGGTGATCCTTTCTGTCGTAGTATGTACTGTACTCGGTGTCGTTATTGAGAAGGTTGCCTACAGCCCGTTACGTAAGGCTTCCTCAAATCTGGCTGTACTGATCACGGCCATCGGTGTAAGTTATCTGCTTCAGAACCTGGCACTCCTGATCTTCGGAGCAGATGCCAAGAGTTTCGTAACTGTAATTAAGGTTCCGTCCCTTTCATTGTTTGACGGACAGCTGGTGATCAAGGGAATTACGATCGTAACGATCCTGGCCTGTATCATTATCATGATCGGACTTAACTTCTTTGTAAAAAAGACAAAGCCGGGTCGTGCGATGCAGGCGGTTTCTGAGGACAGAGACGCAGCACAGCTTATGGGTGTCAATGTAAATGCAACGATCTCTCTTACCTTTGCCATTGGTTCAGGTCTGGCTGCGATCGCAGGACTTCTGCTCTGCCAGACTTATCCGACACTGACTCCTTATACAGGTGCGATGCCTGGTATCAAAGCCTTCGTAGCGGCGGTATTTGGCGGAATCGGTTCAATTCCCGGAGCTATGGTCGGAGGAATCCTTCTGGGAATCCTGGAAATTTTCGGCAAGGCATATATTTCTTCTCAGGTGGCAGATGCGATCGTGTTTGCAGTTCTGATCGTTGTACTCCTTGTGAAGCCTACCGGACTGTTCGGCAAGAACATCCAGGAGAAAGTGTAAGGTGGACCATATGAAAAAAGTAAAAAATAAAACAACAAAGAATAATCTGATCAACTATGGAATGGTTCTTGTGCTGTTTGTCATCGTACAGATCATGAGTTCTACCGGAAATCTTTCACGGCTTCTGACCGGACTTCTGGTACCGATCTGTGTATATACGATCGCAGCAGTTTCCCTGAACCTGGTAGTAGGTTTTTCCGGTGAGCTGAGTCTGGGACACGCAGGATTTATGTGTGTGGGTGCCTTTTCCAGTGCGCTGTTCTCTCATGCAATGTCTGATATCCCTCAGGTTCCGAGATTTATCCTGGCAATCCTGGTGGGTGCGGCAGTAGCAGCAGTCTTTGGTGTGATCATCGGTATCCCGGTACTGCGTCTGAGAGGCGACTATCTGGCTATCGTAACACTGGCATTCGGTGAGATCATCAAGAACCTGATCAACGTTTTGTATGTCGGTGTGGATGATAAAGGAATCCATGTGGCAACCAGCGCGGCAGGACTGCATCTGGAAGCGGGAGGCAAGCAGATCCTCAAGGGAGCACTGGGAATTTCAGGAACAGGAGCCCTTTATAAAGATATCAAGGGATCATTCTTCCTGATCGGTGTGATCCTTCTGCTGATCACTTTGTTTATCGTACAGAACCTGGTAAATTCCAGAAGCGGACGTGCGATCATGTCTACCAGAGACAACCGGATCGCTGCTGAGTCTGTGGGAATCAACATTACGAAATATAAGCTCCTTGCTTTTACGATATCCGCGGCACTTGCGGGAGTTGCAGGAGTGCTTTATGCACATAACCTTTCTCTGCTGAAGGTATCTGTATTCGACTATAATATGTCAATCCTGATCCTGGTATATGTAGTTCTTGGCGGAATCGGAAATATCCGCGGTTCGATCATCGCAACGATCATCCTGTATGCACTGCCGGAGCTTCTGAGAGGCTTTGCAAATTACCGTATGCTGATCTATGCGATCGTGCTGATCGCTATGATGCTCTTTAACTGGGCTCCTGCTGCGAGAAACTGGAGAGCACGGATGGCAGAGAAGTTCCGTGGTGCCAGGAATAAGAAGGAGGTGGCCTGATCATGGCAATGCTGGAAGTAAATAACCTGTCTATCCAGTTCGGAGGTCTTCGGGCTGTAGACGGATTTCATATGAATATTGAGAAGGGACAGCTCTATGGTCTGATCGGCCCGAACGGTGCTGGAAAGACAACAGTATTTAACCTTCTTACCGGTGTATATCAGCCTACAGAGGGTATCATCCGTCTGGACGGACAGGATATCACAGGCAAAAGCACGATCGAAATCAATAGAGCCGGGATTGCGAGAACTTTTCAGAATATCCGACTTTTTAAAGAGCTTCCGGTGCTGGATAATGTAAAGGTGGGACTTCACAATCACCATACTTATTCTACACTGACCGGAATCCTGAGACTGCCGAAATATTACAGGGTAGAAAAAGAGATGAATGAACGTGCCATGGAGATCCTGAAGGTGTTTGACCTGGATAAGGAAGCAGATACTCTTGCAGGAAACCTGCCATATGGAAAGCAGCGTAAGCTGGAGATCGCCAGAGCGCTTGCCACAGAACCGAAGCTTCTGCTTCTGGACGAGCCGGCTGCAGGTATGAACCCGAATGAAACACAGGAACTGATGGACACGATCCGTTTTGTGCAGGAGCATTTCGATATGACGACTCTTCTGATCGAGCATGACATGAAGCTTGTCGGCGGTATCTGTGAGGAGCTGACAGTGCTTAACTTCGGTCAGGTCTTGATCCAGGGAGAAACAGCGACAGTGCTGAAGGATCCTGCAGTTATCACAGCATATCTGGGAGAATAGGAGGAGCAGGAAAATGGCAATGTTAGAGGTAAAGGATCTCCAGGTTTATTATGGTGTGATCCAGGCTTTAAAGGGTATATCCTTCAATGTAAATCAGGGAGAGGTAATCGCTCTGATCGGTGCCAACGGTGCCGGAAAGACAACTACTCTGCAGACGCTTACGGGTATTCTTTCTCCCAAGTCCGGAAGTATTGTGTTTGAGGGAAAAGATCTCACGAGAACACCGGCGCATAAGATCGTGGAGATGGGAATGGCCCATGTTCCGGAAGGACGACGTGTGTTTGCCGATATGAGTGTGTATGAGAATCTTCTTATGGGAGCTTATACAAGAAAAGATAAAGCAGAGATTGAGGAAAGCTTAAGTGGTGTATATAAGAGATTTCCGCGACTGGAAGAGCGTAAAGGCCAGAGGGCGGGAACTCTGTCGGGTGGTGAGCAGCAGATGCTTGCCATGGGGCGTGCTCTGATGAGCAGACCGAGGATCATCCTGATGGATGAGCCGTCTATGGGTCTGTCACCGATTTTTGTAAATGAGATCTTTGATATCATTAAGTCAGTCAGTGAGAGTGGTACAACGGTTCTTCTGGTTGAGCAGAATGCCAAGAAGGCTCTTTCTATCGCGGACAGGGCCTATGTACTTGAGACCGGTAAGATCACTCTTGAGGGCAAGGCGAGTGACCTGCTTAATGATGAGTCTGTACAGAAGGCTTATCTTGGCGAGTAAGAGATGTCAGGAGGGATTTTGATGGAGAATTTTGTAGTTACCATTGCGAGACAGTATGGAAGCGGTGGACGTACCGTTGGTCAGAAGCTGGCGGAGAGACTGGGAGTTTCTTTTTATGACAAGCAGATCATCCAGATGGCTTCGGATGAGAGTGGAATTGATGTGAAGCTCTTCGGACAGGTTGAGGATGGTTCCAGTGTGAAGCGTTCTTTGTTCAACAAGACCGGGCTGTATAAAGGCGAGCTTATCACACCGGATCAGAAAGGGTTTATTTCTGATGAGAATATTTTTAATTATCAGGCGAAGGTTGTTTCTGATCTGGCTGACAGGGAGTCTTGTGTGATCGTGGGTCGTTGTGTGAATTATATATTCAGGGAGAGACCGAATACTCTGAGGGTTTTCATTCATGCACCATGGGATTTTCGTGTGGAGCAGTCCAGGGCGAAGCTCAGTGGCGGGGATGAGGAGATTGAGAAGTTTCTGATGAAGGATGATAAGAGAAAGCAGGAGTATTACAGAAGGTTTGCAGGCGGAGACTGGAGTGATGCGTCTAATTATGATCTGTGTCTGAATTCCGGAAAGCTGGGGTTTGACAGGTGTGTGGATGCGATTCTGGCGCAGATGGAAGTTATGGGAATTAAATAA
>CAVCYJ010000243.1:0-4522 GCA_963605995.1 Holdemanella biformis
AAGCCCGGACTTTCCTCGTCTGAACCCTTTCGTCTGTTCAGCCGCGATTACCTGGTCTGGTTGCGCAAGTGCTATTCTAACACGTTTTTTTTCGCTTGTAAAGAAAGAAGTTTCATAACTATTCAGCAGTCTACTATTCCGCGAGGTACTGAACAGTTACGAAGTTTCATACTTTCACACATCAAAACAGCTTCCACCAATAAATTCTCTCAAAATTGAATTATGTGGTACTGCCTCACTTGGTACCGGTACAAAATATCCAAAAAACTTTAACAAACGCTTCGCTTCTATATATTCCGGTTCATTCTTATCAATTCCAAACAGAAGCGGTTCTGCATATACCTTCAGGCATGCCAGTTCATAGATCAGAGCCGAATTAAACATTGCATCTGCTTCCTCCTGGAACGGAAAAATATTCTGTTTTTCCCCTCTGCGGACAGACGGCCATCTCGCAATCGTTTCTCTCGCAGAAGTTCCTCTGGTACGTGCATCCCTTACAATCCTGCGTATCAGGCGACCGTCCGTCGTCGGAATGCGATTATGCTCATCAATATTCAGCTGTGTCATAACACTGACATAAATCTTAAATTTGCTTTCCTTCGGCAGTGCATAACTGAGCCTGTCGTTCAGTCCGTGGATTCCCTCGATCACAAGTATATCCTCTTTTCCAAGCTGCAGGAAATCTCCTCTGTATTCCCTCATACCAGTCTTAAAATTAAATACCGGCAGTTCCACCCTTTTTCCTTCCAGAAGGGCAAGCATATCCTCATTAAACTTCTCAACATCAATAGCTTCCAGACATTCAAAATTCTTTTCTCCGAACTCATCTACAGGAGTCCTGTCACGGTTTACAAAATAATTATCCACCGCAATCGGATGTGGTCTCATTCCACGCGATGCAAGCTGAATAGACAGTCTGTGCGAAAATGTAGTTTTTCCCGAGGAAGACGGTCCTGCGATCATAACAAATTTCTTATTTCCGGCTGCTGCAATCTCTGCCGCGATCTCTGAAATCTTTGCTTCCTGCATAGCTTCCTGAATCAGAAGAATATCCTTGATACTGCCTCTGGTAACTTTCTCATTGAGATCACCGATCGTTGTGATATCCAGCTTGCTTTCCCATTCCCGCGATTCTTTCTGCACATGAAAAAGCTTCTCCTGTGGCCTGAATTCTGTCAGACGGTCCGGTTCCTTCCGTGTCGGAAGCAGCAGAACAAAACCTTCTTCATACAAAAACAGATCAAATGTCTTAATATATCCTGTATGATTTGCCATATATCCGTAGAAATAATCTTCAAAGTTCTCTATACTGTAGAGATTCACTCTGGAGCTTCTGCGATAATTAAACAATTTCTCCTTGTCATACATATGATGTCTGTGAAACAGTGAAATTGCTTCATAGGTACTGGCACTTCTTTTTACGATCGGAAGCTTTGCCTCTACAATCCTCTGCATCTGTGCCTTTACCCGGTCAATGAAGTCCTGTGTCAGAGCTGTTGGATCTTTCATTGTAAAATAGTAACCGTTTCCCACAGCTTCATGGATCACAACCTTATCAATGCTCTCCTGACCTGCTACATCATAAATAGCCTTCAGCAGGATCATACCTGCACTCCGGCAATAGGTTTTATGTCCGATATAATCTTTCGTTGTCACAAAACTGATTTCACAGTCTGCTTTCAGCAGCTTATGCAATTCCCGTAATCTGCCATTTACCATCACAAGGATCACAGGTGCATCCATGTTGCTTTCATATTCTTTCACAATATCACTGTATGGAGTTCTTTCCGGATATTTCCTTGTCTCTCCCTGTATCACAACATTATAAAGTTTCTGTCCCATCAGGTTTACCTCCACATTTATGTCTGCAAAAGAGCCGTATCACAGAATCGTGTACGGAATCTTTACCTCTGCACAGGTAATCTTTAAATCAGAAAATGCCTGTGCCAGTTCCTTTTTCATTGCATCCATAAAAACATACTCAGTTCCGTAGTGACCGGCATCGATCAGTGCAAGCCCCTGCGCAACAGCATCAATTCCTGTATGATGATCAATATCACCTGTCACATACACATCTGCGCCGGCTCTGATCGCATCCCTGATCATACTCTTACCTGAGCCTGTGCAGACCGCCGCACATTTCACCTTACTATCCAGATCACCGTACACCTTTACCTCATTGAGTTTCAGTGATTCTCTTATCAGCTGTGCGTATTCTCTCAGGGTCATCTCTTTTTCGAGTTCCCCGACTCTGCCAAATCCCTGTGTTTCACCGTTTCTCTCTTCAGTTACGCAGAGAACTCTCGTATTATGCATCCTGGTATAATCAGCACTCAGATCAGCCATGCCGAGCACATCATAATTGGTATGCATTGCATAATAGACAATCCCCTTCTGAATCAGTTTTATAATCTTTTTTCCTGTAAAGCTGTGATTATTAATTTTTTTCAGCCCCGTAAAAATCATCGGATGATGTGTTATGATCATATCTGCTCCGGCCTCTATTGCCTCATCCAGTGTTTCCTCCGTTAAATCCAGGGCAACAAATACATGGCTGATCTCATTCGTATCTTCTCCTGTGAGAAGACCTACATTATCCCATTCTTCAGCCGCATCGGCAGGATATCTCTCCTCCAGCCAGGAGATCAGTTCATATGCCTTCATATTCCTTTAAAGCGGCAATAATTGCCTGCTTTTCCTCCTTTATCTCACCTGCCCGCGTTTCCGCATCAGGTGCATGACTTAATTTTTCGAGAATCTCATTTCGGATACGGAGTTCTCTTTCCAGATACTTTTTCAGAGACGGATGCTTTCTCTCAAGAAGCATACCTCCAAATCGTTCGCTCAATGTATAAGGCAGATCCGCAGGAACATGTTTCTTTTCTCCATGAACAGCCTTCATCATCGGATAAAATTTTCCATCCTCCAGAATCAGTTCTTCTTCGATAATCTTCCATCCGATTTCTGCGACAAATCTGCGAAAATGCGGAACATCCGACTGCGGCTGCAGGATCATCTCCTGAAAACTCTCCCTGACATCAGCTCCGTCAGTAAGAATCCGTTCCATGAGAGGTCCGCCCATTCCCGCTATCACAAGCGTATCTCCCTCTCCCGGTTTCAATGCTTCAAGACCATCAGACAATCTGGTCTCTATATATGTATTCAGCCCATACTGCGAAATATGCGCCTGTGCTCTGGACAGAGGCCCTTTTCTTACATCCATGGCAATCGCTCCCGGAATCGCGCCCTCCAGATAGAGAAATACCGGCAGATAGCCATGATCACACCCTACATCTACAAGCCTGTTTCCCCTTGTCACCAGGCCTGCTATTGCATTCAAACGTAATGAAAGCTGCATAACAGGCTCCTTAATCCAGATAGTCTTTCAGTTTTCGGCTTCGGCTCGGATGACGGAGCTTGCGGAGCGCTTTTGCCTCAATCTGACGGATACGTTCTCTTGTTACATTAAACTCCTTGCCGACTTCTTCCAGTGTTCTGGCACGGCCGTCATCCAGACCGAAACGCAGACGTAATACTTTCTGTTCTCTGTCTGTCAGTGTACTCAGAACCTCTACCAGCTGCTCTTTCAGTAATGTAAATGCCGCAGCATCTGCCGGTACCGGTACATTGTCATCCTGGATAAAGTCTCCAAGGTGGCTGTCTTCTTCTTCACCGATAGGTGTTTCCAGAGATACCGGTTCCTGCGAAATCTTAAGGATTTCACGTACACGGTCTACAGACATGTCCATCTCCGCTGCGATTTCTTCCGGCGTAGGTTCACGTCCGAGCTCCTGCAGCAGCTGACGGGAAACACGGATCAGTTTGTTGATCGTTTCAACCATATGCACCGGAATACGGATGGTACGTGCCTGATCCGCAATCGCTCTTGTGATCGCCTGGCGTATCCACCAGGTTGCATAGGTACTGAATTTATATCCCTTGCGGTAATCAAATTTCTCAACTGCTTTGATCAGTCCTAAATTTCCCTCCTGGATCAGATCAAGAAAAAGCATTCCACGTCCGACATATCTCTTGGCAATGCTGACAACAAGACGAAGATTGGCTTCTGCCAGACGCTTTTTTGCGGCCTCATCACCATTCTCCATTCTCTTTGCCAGTTCAATCTCCTCTTCCGCTGAAAGCAGCGGAACCTTGCCTATTTCCTTCAGATACATACGGACCGGATCTTCGATGCTCACTCCCTCCGGAACAGAAAGATCGATCTTGTCAAGTTCGATTTCTTCCTCATCCATTTTGTCGATATCCGCATCATCATCATCCAGAATCATATCATCCGCATTACTGTCTGTAATTCTAAGCACATCCACGCCGCTGGCTTCAAGAAAATCAAATACTTTTTCCATCTGCTCAACTCCCAGAGGCTGATCCTTAAAGAAATCATTAATCTCCTGATATTCCAGTACATTCTTTTTTTTCTTGGCAAGTTCCAGAAGATCTACCAGTTTCTCACTGAATTTACCCATATTCATTTCCATATGTGCTCTATACCTCCATATAGTGT
>CAVCYJ010000244.1:0-4454 GCA_963605995.1 Holdemanella biformis
CATAAATAACCATACTTCGCTACATATTTAACGTCTCCAATTTTATTATCAAGAACCCCCTCTACTCCACCCTCTTTCTTCTCAATTACATATAAAATCCCCATAAAATCTTCCCAAAACATTTGCACCATTCCATCTTTTGTAGTATGCTTATTCTGGTGCATTGAGTAACAGGCATAACAAGCATTCTGGTTTCATGCCTTACCCGATTTTCTGATGTGCCACCAATCACTATATTTAACATAACCCAAAGGAGTTTGACCTTATTTTGAAGTTTGCAGTTTGCGAGGATAATCCTGCGCATTATGAGAAGATAAATTCGCTCCTGCAGCAATGGATGCAGAGGGCTTTTGAAATAACCAGTTTTACTTCCGGAGATGAGTTTCTCCGGGCAATTACGGAGAATGGATGTCCTTATTCTATTGTTCTGACGGACATTGATCTTGGTTCTGATGATATAAACGGCATTGCGCTTGCCGAAAAGATCAATCACATCAGTCCGGACACCCAGATTATTTTTATCAGCCAGTATCTGCAATATGCTACGGCTGTCTATGAGACAGAACACGCTTACTTTATTCACAAACAACAGATGGAACAATATCTTCCTCTGGCTTTGAAGGCCGCCTGTCAAAGGCTTGAAAAGCTGCATACACAGTATCTGTATTTCTCTGGAAATTCACGCGATTATCAGATTCTTTGTTCTGATATTCTGTATATGGAGCGTAAGCTGCGCCAGACTGTGATTTATACCAGAACAGAAACCTATACGACAAAGGAGAAGCTGACTTCCCTGATCGACCGGATGAAACCGGACTTTTGTCTCTGTCATAACAGTTTCGCCGTAAATCTCCGTGCAGTCCGCACTTACAGCCACAAAGGGATCGTGCTTTTCGATCATACGGAAATTCCCGTCAGCAGATCTCATTATCAGACATTTAGAGATGCCTTTGCTTTCATGATGCTTGCCGGCTACAGGGAGGTGCAGTAGATGGACAGCCAGATACTCAATTTATTCGTATGTGCCCTGTTCGGTTTTTATCTGTGCTTCGGGCTGCTTTATTTTTGCAGCAGGCTCCTGACCGCCAGACGCAGATTTTCTCTTACGCTTTTTCTGTGTCTGTCACTGTTCTGGGGCGGACTGTTCTGGATCAAACGGCAGTCGCATCACAATGAAATAACCATTTTATTACAGATTACGACATTTCTTGCTGTGCTGTTCCTGTTTGAGGCATCGTTTATAAGGAAACTCGTCATTTACTCTGTTTTTTATCTGCTGTTCATCTGTCCGGAAATTTTATGTGTCAGTGTTTTTATCAGATTTCACAACCTGCTTGTACCTGACACAATCTATACACCGCTTAATCTGCTGGCCGGTTGTTCCGCGACAGAATATCTTGGGATTGAACTTTCCAGCCTTCTGCTGGGACTGTTTCTTCTCTGGAAAATATCAGAGATCCTGCAGCAGTGTATTGATCATTTAAAAGTAACTACCTGTCTGCAATTGTTACTTCCACTGATTGCTCCGTTTGCACTCAATACCGTGATCGACATTCAGAAGAAAACCGGTGCAGTCCTGGGACTGAGTATCATTTACTGGCTCGCCTGTATCAGCAGTTATCTGCTGTTCCTGCGTGCAGTCCGTTCTCTGGAATTACAGCACCAGGAGTACTTACAGAAAAAGATGGAGCTTGAACTGATAAAGAACCAGATGAATAGTGCCAGCCAGTTAAGCAATGAATACGCACTTCTCCGGAAATGGAACCATGATATCGAGAATCACCTGATGTCTGTGATGTACCTGATGGATATGAGAAACTATGAAGAAGCCGAAGGCTATACTGCTTCCGTTTTGTCACAGCGTGACCGGAAAGAAAACCTGCCGGAAGGGGGCGACTCGCTATGAGAAATATCCTTAAACTGATTCCGTTATTTCTTTTCCTTTTTGCATTTCAGCTATTGTCTTTTCTTTCTTCGGTCTGTAAAGAAAAAACGGATTCCCTGTTTCTGCTTCTTGCATTGTTTATGGTTCTCATCTGTTTCCTTTTGTACCGTACTCTTTCCAATGTGCTGAAAAAGTCAGATACCGAAGTGGAACTGTCTTTTCTTCAGAAACAGGCACAGCTGGAACAGGAGCAGGAACACAGCCTTCAGATTCACAGACAGGAGGCTGAGGATTTTCAGACCAGGACCATACAGGAACTTCGGGATTTTCAGTTACTTTTGAAACAGGGAAAATATGAAGAGGCTGACTCTGCGATCAGAAATCTGAACCGGACTTTTCAGAAAGAACGTTTTCATCCCTACTGTCAGAATAATCTGCTGCTGGCTATTCTGGAAGGGAAACGCATCCGTGCAGAGCAGGATCATATTCAGGTATCTTATGAGATTCTTTTGCCGGAAAAGCTTCCTATTGATATGGCTGACCTCAGCAGCGTGTTTTTTAATCTGCTGGATAATGCCATTGAATCCTGCAATGCGTCCGGAAGCCAGAATCCAAAGATTCACCTTTCTGCAAATATTTCAGGTGATTTTCTGACTGTCTATATGCACAACACCAAGAACCCGGCGCAGGTTTTTACGCACCGGACTACAAAGCCGGAATCGGCTTCTCATGGATATGGACTTTCGATCATCGAGGAAATCTGCCAACGTTACAGTGGTTCTTATCAGTGGATGGATCATGGAGATATTTTTGACTCTGTCGTCTTACTACGAATGAAAAAATCCCTCTGAAAATTCAGGGGGATTTTTTCTGAAGGAATTTTTCGATATCAAAATTGCGGGAGCTGCTTTAGCAGCGGAGCAATTCGCAGATATCGAGTCAGGGGCAAAACACTTTTTGACCCTGACATCATTTTATGTATAGTTTTTAGTAAGATGGCTTATTAGTGTATGTGTGTATTATATTGCTAATCTCCTGTCAGATCTTGACAACTCCCATGAGAAGTCCTGCGAGGAGACAGATGATACTGACACCCCAGATCCAGAAGAAGCAGTTTTTGATATGGTCTTTGATCTCTACATCTGCGAGGCCGATACCAAGGAAGGTTGCAGGTACTACCGGGCTGATGAAGGTTGCACAGTTACGGCAGACTACCATAACGATAGCGATATGTGCCGGAACTACACCGAAGTTTCCTGCGATTTCGATAAGGACCGGCATCAGTCCGAAGAAGAAGGAGTCTGTATCGAACATCAGTGTAAGCGGTACTGCCAGAACACCGATGATCAGCGGCAGGAAACGTCCCATTGATGTTGGAACAAATCCGGCAAGTACAGTTGCCATGTTGTTCATGATTCCTGTTTTTTCCATCACTCCGAGGAATACACCTGCGCAGAGGATAGTTGAGGACATCATGATGGCCGGACCTGCATGGGATTTGATGATTTTGTTCTGTAAGGATGCTCCGCGGAAATTTACCAGTAAGGCAATGGCACATCCGAGCATAAATACATAGTAAGATGGTACTTTTACAACGATCAGACAGGCGATTACTGCCAGTGTCAGGATCAGGTTAAACCAGAACAGTTTCGGTCTTGCGTACTCTCTGGTTTCTGTGGTTTCGGAAGCCTCGATCTCCACACTGTCTGCAGCTCCTGCGCCGCGTTTTTTCTCCACGAATCCCCAGAATACTGCTGTTGCGAGTGCAATGACAATACCTACGACCTGCATCGGCAGGATCTGGAGCCAGAGTTCATTTGGTTCTATTCCGAGAACTGTTGCAGCTCTCATTGTCGGACCGCCCCATGGAAGGAGGTTCATAACACCCATGGAGGTTACACAGATCAGAAGAAGTGTTGTCGGTCTGATCTTGAGTTTCTTATAAACCGGAAGCATTGCCGGTACCGTGATCAGGAATGTAGCAGCTCCTGCTCCGTCCAGATGTGCGATCATGGCAATGATACTTGTCATAAGGGTAACTCCCACTACGTTGTGGCCTACCTTTTTCATTAATGCACCGATAATCTTATCGAACATTCCTACATCCGTCATAATTCCGAAGAATAATACGGAAAAGATAAATAATGCTGCAGTTGCGTGTACACCTTTGACACCTTCTGCAATGAAGTCTCCCATTTCCTGTACGGAAAAGGTTCCTGTGAGCACCAGAACTGCTGAGGAAGCAGTTGCTACGCTGATGAATGCGAGGGATGGAACAGTTACGTTTTTCAGTAACAGTACGATCACGGTGATGATCGTGGCAAATCCCAGAAGCGCAAGCATTGTCTCATTCATTGTGTTTTCTCTCCTTTCGTACCCCCTCTGCAGTTTCTGCTGTTCTTACCGCGTTCGCTGTCTGCCGTCCTGCAGTTGGTAGCTTTCGTAGATATCAGGTTAGGGGGCAAAGTACTTTTTGACCCTAACTTCATTTGATAAACACAGTATATACGGACAACCTTACATCCTTACGTGATTCATCTTACAGTTTGTTAAGAATGAACGTAACTGT
>CAVCYJ010000245.1:0-4385 GCA_963605995.1 Holdemanella biformis
GCTTCCTCTACAGTCATGTTCAGCACATCATAAATACTCTTATCTTTATATTTCACTTCCAGCGTTTCTCTGTTATAACGTTTGCCTTTGCAGACTTCGCATGGCACATACACATCCGGAAGAAAATGCATCTCGATCTTTATGATGCCATCACCACTGCAGGCTTCGCATCTGCCGCCTTTTACATTGAAGCTGAAGCGTCCCTTCTTGTAACCTCTTGCCTTGGCATCTGCAGTTGCTGCAAAAAGATCTCTGATCTGATCAAACACACCCGTATAGGTTGCAGGATTCGATCTCGGTGTCCGTCCGATTGGCGACTGGTCGATATTGATCACTTTATCAAGCTGTTCTATCCCCAGGATATCCTTATGTTTACCCGGGATCACTCTGGCACGGTTTAAATCTCTGGCCAGATGTTTATACAGGATCTCATTGATCAGAGAACTCTTACCTGATCCGGAAACTCCTGTGATACAGGTCATGATCCCCAGCGGGACTTTCACATCAATATTCTTAAGATTGTTCTCCGCAGCACCTTTAACAGTAAGAAAACCTGTTGGTTTCCGTCTCTCTGCCGGTACCGGAATCTTTAATTTCCCGCTCAGATAAGCTCCCGTAATAGAATTCTCGTTCTTCATCAGATCCTCGGCAGTCCCCATGGCAACCAGCTGTCCGCCATGTTCCCCTGCGCCCGGCCCGATATCCACGATACAGTCCGCTGCACGCATGGTATCCTCATCATGTTCCACAACAATCAGACTGTTTCCAAGGTCACGCAGCTTCATCAGGGAACTGAGCAGTCTGTCATTGTCTCTCTGGTGCAGTCCGATACTCGGCTCATCCAGAATATAGGCAACACCTACCAACCCGGAACCGATCTGTGTAGCCAGACGGATCCTCTGTGCCTCACCGCCGGAAAGTGTTCCGGTCGCACGTCCCAGTGAAAGATAATCCAGACCCACATCAGAGAGAAAACTTACCCTGGCCCTGATTTCCTTCAGGATCTGCTTCCCGATCATCTGCTGCTGTTCTGAAAGCTGCATATCCGTCAGAAAGGCTTTCAGCTTCTCTATGGAAAGGTTGGTAATCTCATAAATATTCTTATCTGCTACTGTAACAGCCAGGGATTCCTTCTTTAATCGCTGTCCTTTGCACGTTTTACACGGAGTAATACGCATAAAAGACTCATATTCCTGCTTCATGGTATCCGAACCGGTCTCTCTGTAACGCTGCTCTACATTTCGGATCAGTCCCGGGAATGCCACATCATAAATGCCTTCGCCCCGCTGTCCTTTATAGTAAACCTTAACAGAATGCCCGTTGGTTCCATTGATCAGAACATCCTTAACCTTCTCCGGATAATCCTCAAACGGTGTATCCAGACTGAAATCATACTCTCTGGCAAGTGCATCCAGGATTGCCCTGGTGAAACTTCCTTCGCTTGTGCAGGACTGCCATCCGGTCACTACGATCGCACCTTCCAGAATACTCAGGGATCTGTCCGGGATCATCAGATCAATATCGAACTCCATCTTATATCCCAGTCCAAGACAGTCCGGGCAGGCACCAAACGGATTATTGAAGGAAAAGCTTCTCGGCTCGATCTCATCGATACTTACCCCGCAGTCCGGACAAGAAAAACTCTGGCTGAAGTTATGGATATTCCCATCCATGGTATCTACCATCAGAAGTCCGTCCGCCAGTTCCAGTACTGTCTCAACAGAATCCGAAAGTCTCTTTTCAATTCCCGGTTTCACGATCAGACGGTCTACAACGATCTCTATATTGTGCTTGATATTCTTATCCAGACTGATCTCTTCCGAAAGTTCGTACATATTTCCATCAATCTGTACACGGACATAGCCGCTTCTCTTCGCGTGCTCGAGGAGTTTGGCATGGGTTCCCTTTCGCCCTCTCACCACCGGAGCCAGAAGCTGGATCTTCGTTCTCTCAGGAAATGCCATAATAGTATCTACCATCTGGTCGACTGTCTGTTTCTTAATCTCTCTTCCACATTTCGGACAGTGCGGGATTCCCACCCTGGCATACAGAAGTCGAAAATAATCATAAATCTCCGTTACCGTTCCCACTGTAGAACGCGGATTACGATTGGTAGATTTCTGGTCAATGGAAATCGCCGGCGGCAGCCCCTCGATGCTCTCCACGTCCGGCTTCTCCATCTGTCCGAGGAACTGTCTCGCATAAGAAGAAAGAGACTCCATGTACCGTCTCTGTCCTTCTGCATAAATGGTATCAAATGCCAGTGATGACTTGCCCGAACCGCTCAGCCCCGTAAGCACTACAAACCTGTCCCTGGGAATATCCACACTTAAATTCTTAAGATTATTAACATTCGCTCCTCTGATCCTGATAAATTGTTTCTTCGTCGTATCTGCAGCCATAGCCTGCCTCCTGTATTTTCAGTCAATCTGCTCCATTTGTCTGAATTCCGTCTGCTGTCTGTCGTCAGGCACCACAGCCGCCATCTGATAAGAAGTGAAGGAACCCGCGCATATTGCCCCTGCCAGTATCGGACTGCCATTCCGACTCCGGCGAGATCTGTTTTCAGTATAATATAAGAACATTTGTTCGTCAATATGTTACAGCAAAAATTCCGACATAATCACATTGCTCACATGGATTCCCTGTCTGCTCAGAAAAATCCTGCCATCTTTTTCCCGCAGTAAGTCCATGGCCTCATATTTCTCCAGGACTTTTCCATATACTGACTCTATCGTACAGTCAAAGTTCCTGCAAAAATCAGCCTTTGCGATTCCATTTGTCATTCGCAATCCCAGAAACATAAATTCCGCCATTTCATCTTCTCTGGTAAGAGTTGGTTCTTTTTCCCGGATCAGTTCCGGGCAGGAGCTGTTTTTCGAGTATTTTTTTGGGTCTGTCGTATTGGAAAAACGCTCTTTTCCATACAGTGAAGCTGCACCCAGGCCGAATCCCAGATAGTCCTGTCTTGTCCAGTAACCCACATTATGTCTGCATTCTTGCCCTTTTCTGGCATAGTTGGAAATCTCATACTGTTCAAATCCATATTCCTTCAGGATCTGCGTCGTTACTTCATACATATTGTATTCTGTATCTTCATCAGGCAGATTGAGTTTCCGCGCTGCAAAGGGTGTCCCTTCTTCAACGATCAGGCTGTAGGCAGAAATATGCTCAGGTTCAAGTTCTGCAGCCGTTCGCAGGTTTTTCTGCCAGCCTTCACAGGTCTGATCCGGGATTGCACTCATCAGGTCTATGTTAATATTATCAAATCCCGTTGCTCTTGCCTCTTTATAGGTTTCCAGAAACTGTGCATAATTATGAATCCTGCCGAGGATTTTTAATTCTCTGTCATCCGGTGACTGCAGACCGAGGCTCAGACGGTTGATCCCGTATTTTTTATATGCCTGAAGTTTTCTGCCATCTGCGGTTCCGGGGTTCACCTCGATCGTAATCTCGGCATCATCCTGCATCTGAAATTTTTCTCTTATTTTATCCAGAATTTCTCCGATGAAGCTCTCATCCAGCACAGAAGGAGTGCCCCCTCCTATAAATATAGAGGATACACTCCTTCCCTGTCCTTCCTTTACTGCATCAATTTCCCTGAGCAGAGCCTGTACATAGTCAGCCTGTTCTTTCTGCCCTGACGGACCTGAAAGGAAATCGCAGTAGTCGCATTTTTTTACACAAAATGGAATATGGATGTAGATTTCAACAGGAGAAGCTGTTACGCTCCTTATTTCCATCTCAATCTCCTGTCTGCTGATACCTTGCATATCCAGCGTCACTCCACACAGTGAGGTGCCTGTTATTCTGTATCGCTGTTGTCTGTGTCCGTATCTCCACTGTTATCTGTATCCGTTTCTCCGCCGTTGTCTCCGGCATCTGACACAGTGGAAGTATCTGCTGCAGCTGAAGTATCCGCAGTTTCTGTACTGTTCTCTCCGGCAAGATAATCATTAACCATTGTCAGATTTCCGTTTGTAACAACCGCATCAGAATTTACCTGATCCGGAGACGTTGTGGGCGTTATTTCAGGTGCCACACTGATCTGGATCACTTTTGAGGATGCTTCGTCTACTTCTTTCTTTTTTCCACATCCCGAAACTGCGATGCAGGACAGTATCATACACATTACTATTATTTTCTGCTTATTTATTTTCATAAAATAATCCCAACTCTCTGCTGTTTCACCGACATCTGCCACTTTCTGCTGCCGGGTATCAGACAGTTCTTCTCAAAACGATTTATTTATCATCGAGTTTCAGAACACTCATGAATGCCTTCTGCGGAATCTCCACGTTACCTACCTGGCGCATACGCTTCTTGCCTTCCTTCTGTTTCTCCAGAAGTTTCTTCTTACGGGAAATATCACCGCCGTAACATTT
>CAVCYJ010000246.1:0-4349 GCA_963605995.1 Holdemanella biformis
ATTGTGCCGGGCGAGCAGATTACTGGACAATTTGTGCGAAATGTGAGAAGATACATGGAACAGGGACTGGAAGTGCAGGGACTCAGCGATATATCTGCAGAGACGATCTGCGTAGCTGCCCGGAACGAGTCCGGTCAGGAAGAAGACAGTCCGGCAAAGGGATAACATAGCAGACATGGGAAAGATTTTTTACATTATGGGAAAGAGTGCGTCAGGAAAAGACAGGATTTATTCCCTTCTGGCAGCACACAGAGAACTGAATTTAAAAACACTGGTCCTGTATACTACCCGACCGATCAGAGCGGGAGAACAGAACGGAAAGAATTATTTTTTTGTGGATGACAATAAATTAAACGAATTTCGCAGACAGGGAAGTCTGATCGAAGCGAGGGCTTATCATACGGTTCACGGAATCTGGACTTACTTTACAGCAGATGATGGGCAGGTAGATCTGGCAGTTTCTGATTATCTGGGAATCGGCACACTGGAATCCTTTAAAAAAATGCGCAGATATTACGGTGATGAAGCAGTCTGTCCTGTTTATATACAGGTGGAAGACGGAGAAAGACTCAGTCGTGCTCTTAAGAGAGAAAGGGAACAGATAAATCCGAAATACGAGGAAATGTGCAGAAGGTTTATTGCAGATCAGTCAGATTTTTCAGAAGAGAATATTCTGGAAGCCGGAATATGGAAACGTTTTCAGAATATTGATCTCGATGAATGCGTGAAAGAAATCGTAAATTATATAAAATCTATGCAATAGTTCTTCTTTTATGATATAATATCTTATAAAACGGACTGGTGAGGTGATTCTTATGATGGGATTTAACAATATTATCGGACATGACGAGATTATCGGACACTTAAAGAATGCAATAGAATCAGGAAAGATATCGCATTCTTATATTTTTACCGGTGAGCCAGGTTCTGGTAAGAAGCTTCTTGCAGGAACTTTTGCGGCAACCCTGCAGTGCGAAGCGGGCGGTACGGAGCCGTGTCAGAAATGTGATTCCTGCAAAAAAGCGATGGGTAAGAATCATCCGGATATTATTATGGTTACGCATGAGAAGCCGGGGACGATTTCAATTGATGAGATCAGGGATCAGGTGATCCGTGATGTGGATATCAGACCATATTACAGTCCCTACAAGATTTATATTATTGCAGATGCGGACCTTATGACACCACAGGCGCAGAATGCTCTTCTCAAAACAATCGAAGAGCCGCCGGAATATGCAGTGATACTTTTGCTGACCAATAATATTGGTGGACTGCTGCCGACGATTCAGTCAAGATGTGTACGGCTTGATCTTAAGGTAGTAGATGACGGTCTTGTAAAGAAATACCTGATGGAGCATCTCCATGTGCCGGATTATCAGGCTGAGATTGATGCATCCTTTGCACAGGGAAGTATCGGGAAAGCTAAAGAAGCAGCTACCTCTCAGGAATTTGCAGAGATGACGCAGAATGCCCTGAAAATTCTTAAATATGCGAATACTATGGAAGTATACGAACTGGCAGATGCTATTAAGGGTCTTTCCGGAGAAAAACAGAATATCAATGATTATCTGGATCTTTTCCAGTTCTGGTTCAGAGATGTCCTGATGTTTAAGGCAACACAGGAGGTTGATAATCTGGTATTTAAGCAGGAAATTAATTTTATCAGAGAACAGGCAAAACAGCGTTCCTATGAGAATCTGGAGAATATTCTGGATTCCATTCAGAAGACAAAGGTACGTCTGAAAGCAAATGTTAATTTTGACCTGGCATTTGAATTACTGTTCCTGACGATCAGGGAGAAATAGAATGACAAAGGTAGTAGGCGTAAGATTTCGTAATGTAGGCAAAATCTATTATTTCAGTCCTAAGGATTATGAAATTAAAACTGGCGATCATGTGATCGTAGAGACTGCCCGTGGTATTGAATACGGGAAAGTTGTACTTGCACCGAGGGAAGTAGGTGAAGAAGATGTCGTGCATCCTCTCAAAGAGGTACTCCGTGTGGCGACAAAGGAGGACGATGAGAGAGAAGCACAGAACAGACTCAGAGAAAGAGATGCATTTAAAATCTGTCAGAAGAAGATCCGCGAGCATGGTCTGGAAATGAAACTGATAGATGCAGAATACACGTTTGATAATAACAAAGTGCTGTTTTATTTTACGGCAGATGGAAGAATTGATTTCCGTCAGCTTGTAAAGGATCTTGCGGCAATTTTTAAAACACGTATTGAACTACGTCAGATTGGTGTGCGTGATGAGACGAAGATTCTGGGTGGAATCGGTATCTGTGGCAGATGCTTATGCTGTCATACTTATCTGTCCGAATTTGCACCGGTATCAATCAAGATGGCGAAAGAGCAGAATCTGTCTCTGAACCAGACAAAGATATCCGGTGTATGCGGCAGACTGATGTGCTGTCTGAAGAATGAGCAGGAAACATATGAAGAACTGAATAAGAAGCTTCCGGGAATGGGTGACTCTGTTACGACACCGGATGGGCTTTCGGGAACTGTGCACAGTGTGAATGTACTTCGTCAGCGCGTAAAGGTAATCGTTGAGATCAATGACGAAAAAGAGATTCAGGAATTTCCGGTAGATGAACTGAAATTCAGACCGAGAAAGAAGAAAGTCAAAGTCTCTGACAAAGAGTTAAAGGAACTTGGAAATCTGGAAGATAAAAAAGGAGATTCCAAATTAAATGACTGATCAGCTGGTAAGAGAGAAGGAACGGGTAGATGATCTCCAGAACGGATATTATGTAATTCAGGATCCTGAGAAGTTTTGCTTTGGAATGGATGCAGTTCTTCTTTCCGGCTTTGCAAAAGTAAAAAAAGGTGAGACTGCTCTGGACATGGGGACAGGAACGGGAATCATTCCAATCCTGCTTAAGTCAAAGACAAAGGGAGAACATTTTACAGGTCTTGAGATTCAGCAGGAATGCGCAGATATGGCCGGACGCAGTGTCAGGTATAATCATCTGGAGAACGACATTGACATCGTACAGGGTGACATTAAGGAGGCTGCCGGGATTTTTGGGGCAGCCTCTTTTGACGTAGTGACGAGTAATCCGCCTTATATGATCGGGCAGCACGGACTTCGCAATCCGGATATGCCGAAAGCAATTGCCAGACATGAGGTGCTTTGTACTCTGGAGGATGTGGCCGGGCAGGCTGCAAAGGTGCTGAGGGAACGGGGCAGATTTTATATGGTGCATCGTCCGTTCAGACTGGCAGAGATCATGAACGTCCTGACAAAATACCGCCTGGAGCCGAAGCGGATGCAACTGGTATATCCATATATAGACAGAGAGCCGAATATGGTATTGATCGAGGCATTAAAGGGTGGAAATTCCAGAGTGACGGTGGAGCCACCACTGATTGTTTATAAGGAACCGGGAGTTTATACGGAGAACATACTGAAACTTTATGATATGATCTGAAAGATTATAGTAAATTTCTGGTAACTGTGAAGGTACTGAACAGTTACAATTTCTGGTAACTATTCAGCAGTCTACTATCCCGCGAGGCATGCAGATATGAATTTTATATGAGCAGGTAGTGAAGAGAATGGTTTTATCTTTGGCAAAGAGATATGAGAGGAAGCAATATGAGTGGTAAATTGTATTTGTGTGCAACACCCATAGGAAATCTGGAGGACATTACACTCCGGGTACTCCGCACATTAAAAGAAGTAGACCTTATAGCAGCAGAGGATACCAGAAACAGTATCAAACTGCTGAATCATTTTGATATAAAAACGCCCATGACAAGCTATCATGAGTACAATAAGATTGATAAGGCATATGTTCTGATCAGTAAAATGCAGGAAGGTCAGAACATAGCGCTGATCACAGATGCAGGGACCCCCGGAATCTCAGATCCGGGTGAAGAACTGGCTGCAATGTGCTATGAAGCAGGAATCGAGGTAACATCACTTCCCGGACCTGCTGCCTGTATCACCGCCCTGACGCTGTCCGGGCTTCCGACCAGAAGGTTTGCATTTGAAGCCTTTCTTCCGGCAGATAAAAAAGAGAGAAAAACAATTCTTGAAGAACTGAAAGATGAAACCAGAACAATCATTCTCTACGAAGCACCGCACAGGCTGGTAAGAACTCTGGAGGAACTGAAAGAAGCTCTGGGAAACCGGAGAATGACTTTGTGCAGAGAACTGACAAAGAAACATGAAACGGCTTTTCATTCAACTATTGAAGACCTGATCCTTTATTACCAGGCGGAGAAACCGTTGGGTGAGTGTGTTCTTGTAATAGAGGGCAGAAGCAGAAAAGAAATAGAGGAAGAACAGAAAGCTTCGTGGGAAAAGATAAGTATAGAAGAGCATATGGAAATTTA
>CAVCYJ010000247.1:0-4337 GCA_963605995.1 Holdemanella biformis
GGCATTTTCATGCCAAAACACCTCGCGGAATAGTAGACTGCTGAATAGTTACAAAGAATCTATAGATGAACAGGGGGAAATCCGTATAAGTAAAAAACCCGGAAAGAATGAACTCTCCGGGTTATACCATAAT
The DNA here is from genome assembly GCA_963605995.1 of Holdemanella biformis. Taxonomy (GTDB): domain Bacteria; phylum Bacillota; class Clostridia; order Lachnospirales; family Lachnospiraceae; genus Blautia_A. The sequence continues at coordinate 134 of CAVCYJ010000247.1, forward strand.
GCTATTTTTCTTCTTCGGAATCGCTGTTTTTTACGAAGACACCGCGGCTCTGGTCGCCACTTGGGTTAACACCGAACTCATAATCATTTCCCGGCAGGATTGCATTGAGGAAAATCCCTGCAATGGCTGCAATGGCCAGTGAGGTCAGTGTGATGGAAGCATCACCGACAGTGAATGTCAGACCATCGGAGAAACCAAGACCGCAGACAAAAATGACACCTGCAATGATGAGGTTACGTGACTTCGTGAGATCCACCCTGTTTTCAACAACATTACGCACACCGATGGCGGAAATCATACCATAGAGCATGAAGGAAATACCGCCAATGATGGCTGATGGCATTGTGGAGATAATGCCGGAAAACTTCGGAATGAAGGAAAGGATGACAGCGAATATGGCTGCCAGACGGATAACACGTGGATCATAAACTCTGGAAAGTTCAAGTACACCGGTATTTTCACCATAAGTTGTATTGGCAGGGCCACCGATAAGGCCGGCATAGGCTGTTGCCAGACCGTCACCGATCAGAGTTCTGTGAAGTCCGGGATCTGCCAGATAGTTCTCGCCGACTGTTGCGGAAATAGCGGAAATATCACCAATGTGTTCCATCATGGAAGCAATGGCGATCGGTGCCATAACGAGAATGGCTGTCAGATCAAATTTGGCGATCTGGAAGTGAGGAACCCCGATCCATCCGGCTGAGCTGATAGTTGAGAAGCTGAGGATTGCGGAACCATCGGCATTGGTCATTCCGGCTGCGTTCATGATAAGGGCGGCAATATAAGAAATAATGACACCCATCAGGATTGGAATGATCTTAAACATACCCTTGCCCCAGATATTGAAGATGATGATAACGATCAGTGCGATCAGTGCTAATGGCCAGTTTGTGGAAGCATTTGAAATAGCGGATGAAGCAAGTCCGAGACCGATGCAGATGATGATCGGACCGGTAACGACCGGCGGCAGGAAACGCATAACACGTTGAACACCGACAAGCTTAATGATAAAAGCCAGGATAAAGTACAGACATCCGGCGATAACGATACCGCCACAGGCATAAGCTGCTTTGTCATTGGCGCTCATTCCGGCATAGATTCCCGTGTTTAAATTGGCGACAGTATAGAAGCCTCCAAGGAAAGCAAAGGATGAGCCAAGGAATGCCGGAACCTTAAATTTGGAACAGAGATGAAAAAGAAGTGTACCGGTACCTGCACAGAACAGAGTCACGGATATGGTGAGTCCCCGCGTAAGCTCTTCACCGCAGGCTGCAGAAAAATATCCGCCTACAAGAATAGGAACCAGGATAGTGGCACCGAACATGGCAAACAGATGCTGAAGTCCCAAAATCAGCATTTTAGGTACGCCTAAGGTGCGGGCATCGCGGATGCCGTCATTGTGTTTTTCATTCATGTTTTAATTCTCCCTCTTAAATGATATTTTCCTGTAACTGTGAAGGTACTGAACAGTTACATTTTCTTTATCTTATCGCATAATTTCCATGAACGCAACCTAAATGAATGTATTGCAGGGTCTGTATGTCCCGGAATTTTGAAATATTCTGTTACTGAGAAAGGAGTGAACAGTAACATTCTTATGTCCAAATATAAAATTTATTAAATGCTATTGAAATGCAAACCTGTATGTAGTATAATCAGACACAGATAAAAGAAAATTCTTCGGGGTTGGGTGCTCAGTTTAACTGAAATTCCCTACCGGCGGTTATAGTCCGCGACCCGCTCAGGCGGCTGATTTGGTGAAATTCCAAAACCGACAGTATAGTCTGGATGAGAGAAGAACACGCGATATTTTTACCATACGTGCTCATTACCCCGGATATATGATCCGGGGTTTTTTATGTTGTGAAAATGATTTCACTACATAAAGAAGCTTGTGGAATTTTCTTTTAAACAGGATATGAGATATATCCGTAAAGAATAATTTCAAAGGAGAGAAACAGTATGAGTGAACAGGTATTAAGAAACGGAAACGTAGTAACGAGGAGTAAGACGAGGACGATCACGCAGGTTGCCATGCTTGGTGCGATCGCAGGAATCCTGATGAATCTGGAGTTTCCACTTCCTTTCCTGGCACCGAGTTTTTATCAGTTGGATTTCTCTGAAATTCCGGTACTGATCGGTTCTTTTGCAATGGGACCAATCGCAGGTGTACTGATCGAGCTGGTAAAGATCCTGGTACATCTGGTAACAAAGGGAACAATGACAGCAGGTGTCGGTGATGTGGCAAACTTTATCTTTGGATGTACATTTGCAGTACCGGCAGGACTGATCTACCGCTACCGATCTGTTAAGAGCAGAAAACACGCAGTGGTCGGAATGGCAGTCGGAACCGTACTGACAGCAATTGTAGCATGTTTTATCAATGCATTTGTTTTACTTCCGGCTTATGGCAAGGCTTTTGGAATGCCGATCGAAACATTTATCGAAATGGGAAGCGCAGTACACAGCTCTGTAAACAATCTGCTTACATTTGCAGCAATCATCATCTTCCCGTTTAATATTTTCAAATATGCACTGACATCCCTGATCGTATTCTTTATTTATAAGAGAATCCGTGTAGTTCTTAAAGGGGACTGACAGATGATAAAAACGAATGAGAGAAGCAGCCGTAGAATTAAAATCTACGGCTGTTTTTTTGCGCTGATGGGCTTAAAAAAAATACAGGAATATGGTAAGATAAAACAGATAAGACAGATATCAGAACGTGAGGGTTATAAAATGAATAACACTGGTATTAAAGCAGAAGTTATAGAAGAAATCCGAAAACTTGCCAGAAAGTATGATGTTACAAAAGTAATCCTTTTTGGTTCAAGAGCCCGTGGGGACTTTAAAAGGACGAGTGATATAGATATTGCTGTTACAGGTGGTGACTTTGTGAGATTTGCATTGGATGTAGATGAGGAGACAAGTACTCTTTTAGAATATGACATTGTAGATCTTGACAATGATATGCAGGATGAACTGTGGGATTCAATAAAAAAGGAGGGAAGAATTCTATATGAGAAAGTATGAGAATTTTTGTGCTTCATTATTAAATATGAAAGATATTTATAACTATAAAGAACCGTATGACAATGTTATTATAACTGGTCTTGTGGGATTATTTGAAATCTGTTTTGAACAGTCATGGAAAATGATGAAAGAGATATTGGAAATGCACGGATACGCAGAAGGAGCAACCGGCTCACCTAAAATTATCTTAAAAACAGCATATAAAGCTGGAATGATACAGGATGAGGAGCAGTGGCTTCGCGCATTACAGGCAAGAAACAATATTACACATTCTTATAATCAGAAAATTGCGTTAGGGATTATTAAAGAAGCGAAAGATGAGTTTTATCAGATGTTTGGTGAATTAAAGACGGAAATAGAAGAGAACTGGTTATAACGAGAAAACAGAAACGTGGAAAGGAAGCAAAATAATGGGACAGATACATGATATTGAGAAACTGACAGACTGTAAATTTTTGAACTTATATCATTTAAATGCGACGAGCATTCACAACACTCCGGTGTCGTATTACGTGGCATCCCGTGCGAAGAGCATTGATAAATTAAAGATCAAAACAGGTAAAAACACCCCGGACGGTGTGATCATTTACAGTCTTTATGGAGAAAAGAGAGATAAGGTTGTGTTAGTACGTCAGTACAGATATGCAATCGGGGGATACATCTATGAATTTCCGGCAGGTCTTGTAGAGCCGAATGAAGAATTTCATGAGGGTGCGGTAAGAGAAATGTATGAAGAAACCGGCCTGAAATTCACACCTCTGAAAGTGGATCCGGCATTTGAGAAACCATATTTCACAACGATCGGCATGACCGATGAATCCTGTGCAACTGTCTACGGTTACGCAGAAGGTGAGATCAGCAAAGATGCTCAGGAGGATTCCGAAGAAATTGAAGTTGTGCTTGCAGACAGAGAAGAAGTAAAGAGGATCCTGAAAGAGGAAAACGTAGCAATTATGTGCGCATATCAGCTGATTCATTTCCTGCAGGATGAAGATCCATTTGCATTTCTGAAAAGCGAACTGTAGTATTTGAGGAATGACAGGTATTTGGTACTGTATTATGACAGTCAGGTATTCAGTCGGATAATCTCGTCTGACCGTTTCAAAGATAAAACAATTGTAACTGTTCAGTACCTTCACAGTTACGAGTCAAAATCCATTGAAAATCGCCT
>CAVCYJ010000248.1:0-4333 GCA_963605995.1 Holdemanella biformis
TTCTCTTCTGTTCCCTCAAGTGCATAGACCGCTTCCGGATCAAATCCCTGCAGGAAGATTCTTCTGCTGTGAGCATTTGGTGTGCTCAGTACGTGCACATAAGTTACCAGAACTTCACTCTTATCTTTGGCAGCTACCGCCCAGCAGTCATACAGATGATTTTCCCTGTAGGAAGCGATTCTGTAGTAGTCACCTTCACGTACCAGTTCATGATATTTATGGTACATCTTCGTCTGCTCCGGGATCATCTTTCTGTCTTCTTCCGGAATCCTGGTCACATCCAGCTCATACCCAAAAGTACCTGCCAGTGCTACGTGTCCCCTTGTCTCAAACGGTGTCACACGGCCAACTGCATGGTTCGGGCAATCGCTGACATGAGCACCCATGGCAGATAACGGATAGATCAGTGAAGTTCCCTCCTGGATCATCAGACGTTCGATTGCATCTGTGTCATCGGAACACCAGATCTGTGGACTATAGTATAACATACCCGGGTCAAAACGTGCACCACCTCCGGAGCAATTCTCCAGAAGAAGATCAGGAAATTCTGTGACCAGTCTCTCCTGCAGTGCATAAACACCAAGAACATAACGATGGAAAATTTCCTGCTGCTGTTCTGCTCCCAGATAAGTGCTTCCCAGGTCACTTAACTGACGGTTCATATCCCATTTTACGTAAGCAATATTTGCACTTCTAAGGACAGAAGCCACGCTCTCATATACATAATCCAGCACTTCCGGTCTGGAAAGGTCAAGCACGTACTGCTGTCTGCTCTGTGTTGCTTCTCTTCCCGGAATCTGGATCGCCCATTCCGGATGTGTCCTGTAGAGATCAGAATCCGGAGAGATCATCTCCGGCTCAAACCAGATACCAAACTCCAAACCGATCTTGTTTACTTCATCCACCAGATGCTTCAGACCGCCTGTGATCTTATCTGTATTGACTTTCCAGTCACCCAGAGAACAGTTGTCACTGTTTCTCACACCAAACCAGCCGTCATCCATAACAAGCATCTCAATACCGCAGGACTTCGCTTCCCTTGCAATATCCAGCAGTTTGTCCGTATTAAAATCAAAATATGTGGCTTCCCAGTTGTTGATCAGGATTGGTCTTTTCTTATGGAGATATTTGCTTCTGATCATATGGTTTCTGTAAAAGTCATGATAGCTTCTAGTCATCTCACCCAGTCCCTCATGAGAATAGGTCATAACAACCTCCGGTGCCTGGAATTCTTCTCCTGCTTTCAGAAGCCAGCCGAATTCTTCTTTGTTGATCCCCATAACTGTACGGACAGAATCAAACTGATTTAACTCTGCCTGTCCGATAAAGTTTCCGGAATATACGAAATGCATTCCGTAGACTTTGCCCTGCTGCTGAGTCGTTCCCGGTGTCACCAGAGCTACAAACGGATGCTCCTGATGGCTGGACTCTCCCTTAGTGGAGGATACCATCTGTTTTCCATAACGGAGCGGTTCCTGCTGAATATGACGTTCTCTCGCCCAGGAACCATGAAGAGTCAGCATTTCAAAGTTCTCGTTGTCCATATCCAGACATACACTGTAGATTTTCTCGATCTTAAGCTTCTGGCTTCCTTTGTTAATTAATTTCACGCTTCTGGTGATCACGTTCTCTTTTTCAAATACCGAATAGCTTAACACTACCTGCAAACCCAGGATCTCGTCTTCGCAGAGGATATCCAATGTCTGTACTTCATCCTCTGTGCCAAAGGATGCCGGGAGTCCTTTGAGTGGTTTCTTTCCATTATAGATTTCATGGGAAACATAGTGAATCTCACATCCCATCTGTCCTGCTTCATTGCGCACATTTAAGCAGCTTTCACGGTAATCTCCGATGCCGCCTGTCGGATATTCCATCGGAAAACTGTCCAGGAAAGAAGATTTCTCTCTCTTGTTTACAGATGGTGTGTATGGCGGCTCCTCCATACGCAGCATATAATTCTCTGCTGCTTTATATAATCGGTCTCCATAATAAATGTGTCCCAGATATCCTTCCGGAGTTAATCCCATTAAGTAAGTACCTGTTTCCGTATCCAGACGGAAGATTTTTTTGTCTTCATTAAACTGAACAGCCATGCCTGCTCCTTTCTTTCTGTTGTGATTGTTATTTTTATTCTCAGTATACTTAACTATTAATTTGCAGTCAACTTAATTTTTTAAGTTCTACAAACCCACCAAAAAAGGAGCGGAAAAACCGACAAATAGAACAAACTTCCATTTACTTTTCAGGGATCATCTCTATTTTTTCCCACTGATAAGTTCCATTGTCAACTGTCATTACTGCCATGGTGATTTCCTGGTCGAAACGTCTGGGGCCGCAGCTTCCCGGGTTTAGCCATAGACGGTTGTCTATCATTTTTTCAAAGTATTTATGGGTATGTCCGAAAATTACCACCTGTGTATCTTTCAAATCCCAGTCTACATCTTTCTTATTATGAGTCATGAAAAATTTCACGCCTTCTATTGTAAAATGTAAAGTCTTTGCGATTCCTTCCGCCCAGTCTTTATCGTTATTTCCGCGGACTACATAGATAGAACCCATCAGGCGAAGTGTATCCAGAATTTCCGGTTTGTTTACGTCACCTGCGTGGATAATGCAGTCACAGTCTTTTAAAATTTCCAATATTTCCGGTCTGAGCAGGCCGTGTGTATCTGATATGATTCCTATTTTCTTCATATACTGTTTCCTCACTGATCATTCCTCTGCAGACAGATTTTCAGGTTCAAGCGGATATTCGCAATCCGCTTCGCTACTTGCTTGATTCGGTTCAAATATAAATCATCCATACTCCCTTAATATTCCGTAAGCCACAGCACAGCACCAATCCATAATATTTCTACAGTTTCCATCCATTCTCCTTCAGCCACAATTTATACTCCTCATACTCCGGCATTACTTTTCCGACTTCATCCCAGAAAGCCTTTGAATGGTTTATTTCTTTCAGATGACAGAGTTCATGAACTACTACATAATCCAACACTTCCGGCGGTGCCAGGATCAGTTTCCAGTTAAAGTTCAGATTCTTCTCACTGCTGCAGCTTCCCCATCTTGTTTTCTGCTCTCTGATCGTAATATTCCGATAGGAAACATCCATTAATCTGGCAAAGTAAGCCACCCTTTTTGTGATCGTTTCCTTTGCCTTTCGCATATAAACATTTCGCTTTGCTTCGCTTAAGCCTGCGCTCAATGGCTTCTGCTCCCGATATTCTTTTGTCCGTTCCAGGCATCCTTGAACCCAGTCCTGCTTCTGACTTACAAATCTTTTGATTCTCGGCAGCCCAGTCCGAAATGGTGCACGGACGACTACATTTCCATCCCTGCGCACTTCCAGAGTCATGGTCTTTCTGGCACTCCTTATGATCTGATAATCAAATTCCCCGCAGGTGAATCTTTCCTGCGTTTTTTCTGTTTTATCTGCCATTACTGATTCTTTCATCCATATATCTTTCCATTTCTGTTACCAGAATATCCATCTTCTCCTGTGTTTCCGGCAATGCATAAGGAACTCTGTCTGCAATCCTCTTCACATAGTCATGTTCACGCATGATTTCATAGGTTTCCGTGAAATTGATGTCATAATACTGCGCAATATAGGAAACCCAGTAGTCCACCTTTGAAACACGGTCAGAAGACAATACGGATTCCTTTGCCATACAGGAATCCCATACTTTCGGTGTGATCACACCTTCGCCTGCAGCTTTTTCATCCACTCCCAGAAGCGTCTCCATCGATTCTTCCAGCTTCACTCTGCAGTTATCCAGCTTATCTGCGTCACGGATCAGCTTTGCATGAAGCAGTGTTCTCTCATCTGTAATTCCATCCAGCCTGAAATCACTGTGCTTCGCAATCGCTGTGCAGATCAGCTCATCAAACCTGTCATATTTCACAAATCGGCGGATCATTTTTTCCGATCCGAACAGAAGCTGTGCGCCATATGACGCGTGCTCCATAGTGCCTGGTTCAAAGCTGTCAAACCTCTTAATCTGTTCAAATCTTCCAATATCATGCAATAATCCGGTCATCTTCGCAAGCTGCACATCCTCTTCGCTCAATCCCATTCTCCTGCTGATCGCTTCCGCAGCCGCTACCACCCCATAAGTATGCACGATCTTCAGGTGGATCTTATCATCTTCACGGTCATACTCATCCAGATATGCTTCAAAGGCAGCTTTGGCTTCATCGAAATCTTTTGCTAAATCTAAACTTTCCATTTTTTTGCAAACCCTTTCTTTGCTTATGATTGCTGTACTGATATCCAGTATAACATACTTTGCCGTTAACAAATATCCTGTTCTTATAATGTAATAACTTTTCC
>CAVCYJ010000249.1:0-4332 GCA_963605995.1 Holdemanella biformis
CTTTCAAAAAGTATTCCAGTGTCATTGTCCTTTTATGAAAAAGTAGATTAAGAAAAATTAAGCACTTACTTGCTATCTTGGGAGTGAAGCATACATTATACAGAGAATGACAGACTATGTCCGTATCTGAAATTCCAGGGTTACTTTATCATATTTATAGGTATCAGGTGACATACTGGAGATAATGATGTTTGTTGTACCGTGTTCCATCAGTTTCTGAGGAAATACCATAAGAGGATCGGAGTGGATTTCACGTTGTTCCTGATAGCATAAATAATTCCCGGCACTCAGCTTTTGGATAATGGAAGCGTCATCTGGCAAAACTTCGAGAAACATATTTGACTCCGTGAATTTTCCGTTGCAGTAAGTGGAAATGATGCCATGAGGAAAAGATGCCTGCAGATGCTGTTTTTTGGCAAGCGAAATCAGGTGGTTTAAATTTTTTTCATATTTTTTGGCACTCATAATGGTTTCGCAGGGAATTGTAATATAATATCTTTCAAAAATATAACGTGAATAATAGCCTTCCCGTCCCTGAAAGGTTTTCTGGGCGTTGATATGCTGTAAAGTCCGATTAATAGAATCAATAGTGGATTCTATTTTTCGGATTTTTTCGTTGGCAAGCTTTTTGCCGTCTTTTAATAAATGTTCAAATTCAAGTTCGCCCTCAGTGTTCACATAGTTTTTCAGATCTTTGAGCGGAATACCAAGATCGATACAAAGAATAATGGTATCCAGTATCATGATCTGGTCTAAAGAATAGTAACGGTATCCGTTTTCGGGATTGATATATGCCGGGACCAGAATCCCGAGCTTCTCATAATATCGCAGTGACTGGACATTTACATTTCTTAATTTTGCAAGTTCCCCGATTGATAAAAAATTGTTCAAAACGACTCTCCATAACATTGTGAAAATAATAATGTTTTCGTAACTGTTCAGTACCTTCACAGTTACATATTTTCTTCTATTATAGAAGAATTTTGCCATTTTATCAATGAAATCCAGTATAAAAAGTTAGATAAAAATTTAAATTATATCCTTGACTCTATGATAATCATATAGTTTAAGATGCGGTATGATAAAAACATAGACAGTCAGGCAGATGAAATCATCCGCCTGGCTGAAATCAAGGAGGTTAAAAGATTATGAGTTCAAAAGAAACGGAAAAAAATCCGCTTGCATCGGCCCCGATCGGCAGCCTGATGATGAAATATGCAATTCCAAGTGTTGTCGCACTGGTAGTAAACGCACTGTATAACATTGTCGATCAGGTATTTATAGGCTGGGGAGTTGGAACATTGGGAAACAGTGCAACGAATGTGGTGTTCCCTCTGAATATGGTTGTCATGGCGCTGGCACTGCTGCTGGGAGATGGCGGAGCGGCCTATTTAAGTCTGGAACTGGGAAGAGGAAACAAAAAGAAGGCAGAGAAGGGCGTGAACAATACATTTTCATGGCTGATTATCGTAGGGATCATTTTCTGCATTATATGTGTGATATTTCTCAAACCGCTGGTCGCATTGTTTGGAGCTACACCGGATAACCTCAGCTACGCATTGGAATATGGAAAAATTGTTGTGCTGGGATTTCCATTTGTGGTTATCGGTTCCGGTATGTGTTCTATAATACGTGCAGATGGCACTCCGCAGCTTACAATGATCTCAATGATCGTGGGATGTCTGGCGAATGTTATACTGGATGCCCTGTTTGTGCTTGGCTTTGGATGGGGAATGACAGGAGCAGCAGTGGCAACAGTGATCGGGCAGATATTATGCTTTGCACTCTGTATGTGGTACATCCCGAGATTTAAAACCGTAAAGATAAGATTAAAAGATATGAAGCCGGAGTTTCGTATGCTGAAAAAAATGGCAGGGTTTGGAGTATCCAGCTTTATAGCACAGATCGCAGTTGCGGTCATTATGACAGTGATCAATTACTATCTTGTTCACTGCGGCACAGAATCAAAATACGGTGCAGATATCCCGCTGGCGGCTTTCGGTATCGTTATGAAATTCAATACGATCCTGACATCGATCGTAATGGGAATCGGAACCGGGGCACAGCCTATCGTCGGATACAATTATGGTCGTGCTGATTATAAACGAGTGAAAAAAACACTGTCAACAGCAGTAATTTCAGCCACAATATTTGCAGTTATCTTTTTCCTTGTTTTTCAGTTGCTTCCAAAACAGCTTACTGCATTATTCGGAAATCAGGGAGATCTGTATACGGAATTTTCTATCATGTCCTTCCGTATTTTTACATTACTGTGTTTCCTGAATGGATTCCAGGCGGTAGCGGCAATCTTTTTCCAGTCAATTGGAAAATCAATAGTGTCCGGTGCAATCTCATTAAGCCGACAGATTGTATTTCTGATCCCGGCTGTGATCATTTTGTGTAACTGTATGGGAGTCAAAGGTGTGCTGTGGGCCGGACCGGTAGCAGATGGACTGGCATTTATCCTGGCACTTGTACTGATACTTGCAGAAATTAAAAAGATGAATGTTCACACCGGAAGAAAGGAGTGACAAAATAAATGACACATTATGCAAGTAAATGTGTCCATTGTACAGATTCGACGAAAAAATGTGTAAGAACACGTCTGAAGGATGAGAACGGAAGCGTGTTTTATGAGCAGATGTATGAATGCGGAAATTTTTCCTGCGAGGTAAACCGGGGGATTTCGCATATCCAGAAGAAACTGCCGGGTACAAACGAAAAAAATAAGAAAGGGGCAAGAAAATATGAAGAGAGTAATTACCATAGGACGAGAACTTGGGAGCGGCGGACGAACAATAGGAAAGATGGTTGCAAACCGTCTGGGGATTCCCTATTATGACAGGGAACTGATCGATAAGGCAGCGGAAAGTTCCGGCCTGACGACGCAGTATATTGAATCCAGTGAGCAGAGGATCACAAACAGCTTTCTGTACAATGTGGCAATGGGAACCAGCTATGGATATGGAATCCTCCAAAATGCAAACAACCAGACTCTGCCATTGTCTGAGCAGATCTATGAGGCTCAGACTAAGGTGATCACAAAATATGCCAATCAGGGAAGCTGCGTGATCGTAGGGCGGTGTGCAGACCAGATCCTTGCAGACAGGGATGATGTATTTCGTGTATTTATCTATGCAGACATGGATAAGCGTGCAGAGCGTGGAATCCGGGAATACGGAATGGCAAAGCAGACAGTACGAAAAGAAATCGAGAAGTCTGACAAAGAACGGAGCCGGCATTACAATACCTTCACAGACAAGACATGGGGAGACCGCCACAATTATGACCTGATGTTAAACAGCAGCAAGCTGGATTATGAAAACTGCGCAAAGGTGATCTGCACCCAGGTGAAGGAACTGTAAGTTTTCTGACACAGATACACCTGCTTATGATGGAGTGACAAACCAGTCGATTTTTTCTCTGACATCCGCATCTTTCAGATAAATAATATTAAACTCTCTGGTAAGAGGTTCTCCCTTCAGTGTGAAAATCCCAAGCTCCGGATCACTTCTGGCAAGGACTTCGTATACGAAAGAAATCCCATATCCGGATTTGATAAGATCAATGATCATTTTGAAGCTGGAAATGCAGATGAGCCGTTCAAAACGGTCAATCGATTCGTTGTGTTCGAGAAGCTTGTCTTCCAGGATTGCCAGAGTGCCGGAACCTTTTTCACGGTGAATGAGGGTTTCAGACAGAAGTTCTTCCACAGAGACTTCTTTTCCGGCAAATGGGTGATCTTTCCGGCAGATGCCAACGAAAGGCTCTCTGCGATACAGTTGACTTCCGAATCTGTTTCTGTCAAAATATCCCTCGATAATAGCATAGTCCAGAGCGTTTTGTTCGAGCATCTGAAGAAGATGTCTGGTGTTATCAATGATCAGTGTCAGTGATGTATCCGGCTGGTCAAGAAACCTGTGGATCTGTTTTGTGATCACATAATCTCCGATGGTCTTCGTGGCCCCGATGTTCAGCTTACGAAGGCCATTATTTTTGAGTTTTTCCCGGAGATAATTTTCACGCTGCTGTGCGGAACGCAGATAATCCTCCAACATCTGTGCGGCGGGAGTTTTGATCAGCTTACGGTTTTCATAAAGAAAAAGGCGGCAGCCATATTCCTTTTCGAGAAACTGTATGTGCTGCGTAACTGCCGGCTGTGTAATGTGGAGCAGTCTGGCGGTTTCACGGTAGTTCATAACATTGCATACAGTCATAAAAGTTTCAGTTCTGTGGTCCAGCATAAAAGTATCTCCTGTGCATAATATATGATAAATGTTACTGTTCACACGCTACTATCCCGCGAGGTGTTTTGGCATGAATATGCCAAAA
>CAVCYJ010000250.1:0-4312 GCA_963605995.1 Holdemanella biformis
TAAATATATTCACTTTCGCATTATACTCTGTCCAGGCTGATTCGTACAGAAGAAATTGAATATTTTTATTGCAATTGCTTGAAATCGTCACGGTTCATCGGTAATATCCGTGAGGTGCTTTTTGTGAGCGAAGGTCACATAAAACTGGAAATGTAGATGACAAATATAACTCGTTGATAATAGGGGTGAACAGATTTGAAGAAACGATATCAGAAACAAATATAACACAGGAGGAAGTTTATATGGAAAACAGATATGAATTAAACAAACAGCTTGCGCAGATGTTAAAAGGCGGCGTTATCATGGATGTAACTACACCGGAGCAGGCAAAGATCGCAGAGGCAGCAGGTGCGTGTGCAGTTATGGCGCTGGAGCGTATTCCGGCAGATATTCGTGCAGCGGGCGGTGTTTCCAGAATGAGTGACCCGAAAATGATCCGGGGAATCCAGAATGCAGTTTCCATTCCGGTTATGGCGAAATGCAGAATCGGCCATTTCGTGGAGGCACAGGTGCTCGAAGCAATAGAGATTGACTATATCGATGAAAGTGAAGTATTATCTCCTGCAGATGATGTTTACCATATTAATAAAAGAAACTTCAAAGTTCCGTTTGTATGCGGTGCGAAAGACCTGGGAGAAGCACTGAGAAGAATCAATGAAGGTGCGTCCATGATCCGTACCAAGGGGGAACCCGGAACCGGGGATATCGTACAGGCAGTACGCCATATGCGTAAAATGAACAGCGCCATCGCACAGCTTACAGGCATGAGAGAAGATGAACTCTTCGAAGCTGCAAAACAGTTCCAGGTACCATATGAACTGGTTGAATATGTACATAAGAATGGCAGACTTCCGGTAGTAAACTTCGCAGCAGGTGGTGTTGCAACTCCTGCAGATGCAGCTCTGATGATGCAGCTTGGTGCAGAGGGTGTATTTGTTGGTTCCGGTATCTTTAAATCCGGTAATCCGGCAAAGAGAGCTAATGCGATCGTAAAAGCAGTTACAAACTATACAGACGCAAAGATGATTGCAGAATTATCTGAAGATCTTGGAGAGGCCATGGTTGGTATCAATGAAAGCGAGATCCAGCTTCTGATGGCAGAAAGAGGCAAATAATGACAATCGCAGTTTTAGCAGTGCAGGGCGCCTTTATCGAACATGAGAAGAAGTTTGAGAAACTGGGCGCAACCTGCATTGAACTCAGAAAAGCAGAAGATCTGGAGCAGCATTACGATGGCCTGGTACTTCCGGGAGGAGAAAGCACGGTACAGGGAAAGCTTCTGAAAGAATTTGGGATGTACGATACCCTCAAATCCCGTATAGAAGCAGGAATGCCGGTTCTGGCAACCTGCGCAGGAATGATTCTGCTGGCAGACAATCTCGAAGGCGGAGAAACCGGACATTTACAGACTATGCCGATAACCGTGAAGCGCAATGCCTACGGAAGGCAGCTCGGCAGTTTTCATGCAGAAGCAGACCTGAAAGGAATCGGAGAAGTCCCAATGACCTTTATACGTGCCCCATATGTAGCAGAAGCAGGAGAAGGCGTACAGGTACTCGCAACAGTAGAAGACAGAATCGTAGCCGTAAAATATAAAAACCAGCTTGCCCTCGCATTCCACCCGGAGTTGGATGAGAATGATGAGATACATAAGGCATTTCTGGCGATGTGTGAAAAATAGGAAAATATAATAAAGGCAGGACATACTTGACAAAAGGGTCTGTTTCGTAGATAATGCCTGTATACAAATACCTGTAGAGGTATCAAGGAGGTGTTGACTTTGAAACAATGTATGGACTCTGAGAATCTGCACAGACGATTAAAGAAGATCATCGGACAGGTGCAGGCAATTGACCGTATGATTGATGAAGATGTTCCGTGTGAGGATATTCTCTCACAGATCAATGCAGCGAAATCAGCATTGCATAAAGCCGGACAGGTAGTTCTGGAGGGACATATTCAGCATTGTGTGCGTGATGGTATTGAACATGGAGATGCGGATAAAACAATCGCAAATTTTACAAAAGCTGTTGAACGGTTTGCAAATATGAAATAAATATAGCAGATAAATATAGAAAGACCAGCCTTTTTCAACAGGGGCTGGTTTTTAATTACTCTCTTGATAACCTATACCCCTATATGTATAATATGCACATACCCCTATAGGTATAATGAGGCAAATATTAATGTTTCACATTTCGGAAAGGAGAAACTATTTTGGAAAAGTTAGAGGAACTATTGGACTGGGGTGGTGTAAGGAGGGATGTTATATTTTTGATTCTTTCAGGAATTGCACTTGCCGGAAGTATCTTCGGAGTGAGACCGTTTGGAATTGATACAGCGTGGATTTCAATTATTTTATGCGGAATTCCGATCATCATGGAAGCGATAATTGGTCTGATAACAGAATTTGATATAAAAGCAGATGTACTTGTTTCCATAGCGTTGATAGCATCTGTAATTATCGGAGAAACTTTTGCAGCAGGAGAGGTTGCATTTATCATGCAGTTAGGCGCGTTACTTGAAGATATGACGGTAGCGAAAGCCAGAGCCGGAATTGAGAAACTTGTACACCTCACACCGAGAACAGCAAGAAAAGTAACTGGAGAAACGGAAATGATCATTTCTGCTGAGGATGTGCGGATTGATGACATTCTCAGAGTTTTGCCGGGTGAGACTATTCCTGTTGACGGTGTGATCCTGTTTGGGCAGACTTCTGTTAATCAGGCGGTTATGACAGGAGAATCGCTTCCAGTTGATAAAACAGCAGGAGATCATGTGTCCAGTGGAACCGTAAATATGTTTGGAACATTTGAAATGCGTGCCACAAAAGTCGGAGACGACAGTTCAATCCAGAGAATGATAAAACTGGTGCAGTCTGTAGACGCAGGGAAAGCGAAAATCGTAGGTGTTGCAGACAGATGGGCAACCTGGATCGTAGTAATCGCGCTGGCGGCAGCTGCATTAACCTGGATGATTACGGGAGAAATTATCAGAGCAGTGACGATCCTGGTTGTTTTTTGCCCATGTGCTCTTGTTCTGGCTACTCCTACAGCAATCATGGCTGCTATTGGGAATGCTACCAGATGTGGTTTCCTTGTCCGTGAGGGAGATGCCTTGGAACGTCTGGCCGCAGTTACAGATATCACATTTGACAAAACAGGAACCTTGACATATGGAACTCCGGAAGTTGCAGCAGTTGTGAGTGCATTTTCAGATATACAGGAGAAACAACTTTATCGTCTGCTTGCAGGAGCGGAATTGTATTCTGAACATCCTCTGGGAAAAGCAGTTGTAAAATGCTATGAGGAAAAAATAAAACAGCCGATCCCTCAGCCATCTCAGTTTCAGATGATTCCAGGACGGGGTGTGGAAGCAGAAGTAGAGGGCAGAAAAATTCTGGCGGGCAACCTGGAACTGTTTAAGGAAGCAGATATTAAAACTTCGGATGAACTTATGAAGCAGGCCGGAGAATTTTTGGACAAAGGCTGCACAGTTATCTATATTTCAGTCGATCAGAAATCAGCAGGTTTTGCCGCTTTATCAGATACATTGAAAGAGGATGCCCCTGATATGATCCGCGAAATGAAAGCACTTCAGATCATACCTGTACTTCTGACAGGAGACCATAAAAGCGCAGCGCTTTACATGGCGCAGAAGCTGGGAATTACAGAAGTAAAAGCAAACTGCCTGCCGGAAGACAAATTACAGGCAATAGAAGAACTGCAGAAAAGTGGAAGGCAGGTATGTATGGTTGGAGATGGAATTAATGATGCACCTGCACTGAAAAAATCTTATGTTGGAATTGCGATGGGAGGAATCGGCAGTGACATTGCCGTTGATGCCGCAGATATCACATTAATAAATGACAGAATAGAAGAACTGCCACATCTGTTCAGTCTGGCAAAACGTATGATGATCACGATTAAATGTAATCTGACATTTTCCATGACATTAAATTTTATAGCAATTACTCTGGCAATCACAGGTGTGCTGAACCCGGTCATAGGAGCCCTTGTCCACAATGCCGGTTCAGTGCTTGTAATTATAAATTCTGCGTTTTTGTTGAAGTGGAGAAAGAAGAAATAAATAATTCAGATGGGAAGTCATAGAAATTCCACAAAATAATATAGAATTAAAAGAAAACCCGGAAATTCAGGAGTATCCAGTTAAGTGGAATTCCATGATTTTCCGGGTTTATTTTTGTCTGCAGACTTTTTTCGGATATTGAATCCGTTTTTGGAATCGTTATGTTATAAAAGTTATAAAAGACGTCATAAAAATAACAACTATTTCCGCACACGTTTTTCAA
>CAVCYJ010000251.1:0-4251 GCA_963605995.1 Holdemanella biformis
CAGTATTCTCCATACAGATTCTCATCACAGTCAAAGAGGTATGTCTCCACACCGATAAACTTCTCACCGCCAACAGTAGGCTTATGGCCCACATTGGTGATTCCCTGGTAGCTTTTGTCTCTGAAATGGGAAACTGTAATGTAAACACCGTTTGGCGGCATCAGTTTCTCCACCGGAGGAATCAGGTTGGTAGTCGGAAGCAGATATTTGTGGCCCATTCCACGGCCGTGTTCGACAATCCCTTCCACAGAGAAGTCTGATCCCATGAGATAATGAAATTTTTCCATGTTTCCCCTGCTTAATTCTTCTCTGACAAATGTGCTGCTGATCTTACGGTGTCCGTCCATTTCTTTTGGCAGGACTTCCGTATGAAACCCGTATTTCTTTCCGAATTCTTTAAGCATGGCAGGGGTTCCTTTTCGCTCATAGCCAAAACGAAAATCCTCTCCGACTGCCACATAGGAGGTCTGCAGATCCCCTATCAATATTTCTTTTATAAAACTCTCTGCTTTCATGTGCCGTATTTTCTCTGTGAGCGGGCACTCCAACAGTACATCCACTCCCATTTCTTCCAGAACATGGCATCTTTCTTCCTTTGTGAGGATTGTTCTTGAGGCAGTTCCAAGTGCAAGCACAACCGCCTGCGCCCCTTCCTGTTTCTGCTCAATAATTTTCTCAACGAGCTTCTGATGTCCGCGGTGTATGCCGTCAAACTTCCCAAGTGTTACCGCGCTGTGTGAAATTCTGGGAAAATCATGTTCAATCCTTAAGTATTCCATCATGTCTCCTATAGCCACTTTTCTTGTTCTTTGATCAGAACATTTTTACAGGAAAATATCTGTCTCTCTTTTCGTCCCACTGATAAACTCCTGTAAAAACTCCTCCGCTGTTACACATACGAACCCATCCGTTTTTCTCTTCTGCATCAACCAGTGCCTGTACAAGAGGATTTCCATTAGCCAGAAGTCTGTCCCCTTCTTTTGTACAGCATACGCGCGGGTACTCCGCAAGGATCTCTTCGATGCCAAGAACTCTACTCTCTATTTCTCCGTTCTGCACTGCCTCTTCTGTCTGTGCCAGGGTAATGGCATCGTCCAGAGTAAATCTGCCTACCTTTGTGCGCAGCAGCGTTTCCATCGCCGCGCCGCATCCCAGCTTCTCCCCGATATCATGACACAAAGTACGGATATAGGTTCCCTTGCTGCAGGTCACGCGAAAACGTACCAGCGGAAGATCAATATCAAGGATTTCTATTTCATAAAAATGTACCGGCCTTGATTTTCGCTCCACAGTCCTGCCCTCTCTTGCAAGTTCATAGAGTTTCTTTCCATTGACTTTCAATGCCGAATACATCGGAGGCACCTGCATATAATCTCCTGTAAAAGACTCTGTTACAGTTCTCAGTTCTTCTTCTGTGACATGAAGTTTTGCAGCCTGTGAAAGTACAGTTCCACTCATATCCTGCGTATCTGTAACAACCCCAAGGCGCATCACTGCTTCGTAGGTTTTCTCCTTATCTGTGATCATGTCTACCAGACGGGTTGCTTTTCCCAGAGCCACCGGGAGCACGCCCTCCGCATCCGGATCAAGTGTTCCTGTGTGTCCGATTTTTTTCATATGAAGAATACCGCGAAGCTTCGCCACCACATCATGAGAGGTATATCCTTTTTCCTTACGGATTACAATTATTCCATCCATCAGCAGCAACACTCCTGAAGCTGTTTACAGATCTCTGCTGTAATATTATTGATCACATCATACACAGAGCCCTGCAGATCACAGCCCGCAGCACGCATATGTCCGCCGCCGCCAAAATATACGGCGATCCTGCTCACATCTATTTTTCCGTTTGAGCGCAGAGAAACCTTGAAATTCTGTGTTTCCAGTTCATAGATAAACATCGCCACTTCCACACCTTTGGTCATACGCAGCTGACTCACGATTCCATCCAGATCCTTACCTTCCACACCATAGAAATCCAGATCCTTTTTCTTAAGATATCCGACAATACACTTCCCGTCCAGAAGCATAATGCTCTCTGCCAGAACTCGTCCCATAACCTGATTCTGGATATAAGTTTTCTGATAGAAAGATTCATCAATGATCTTGCTGAAATTAAATCCCGTCTTCATCAGTTCTCCTGCAATACGCATGGTTTCCGGTGAAGTTGAGGAATATTGAAATACTCCTGTATCATGAACCATTCCTGTATAGACCGGTACCGCGATCGTGCGGGTCACTTTTTCAGGATCAAGCAATCCATAGAGCACCTCACACGCAGAGCTTACTTCACCTCTGATATGATTAATCTGTGCGAATCCCGGATTGCTGATATGATGATCAATGCAGGCTGTTTTTTTCGCAGTGTCAAAATACGAACCTGCAAGGGCAAGTCTGTCTCTGGCGCTTACATCGCAGGTAACAAAAAGATCATACTCTTTGTCACCGTCCAGCTCTGTTTTGATCTCATCCATACAGTCAATATGTCCGAAAACAGGTTTCGGGTTATCCAGATAAACGTCCACCTGAATTTCCGGATAATAGGTTTTTACATATAAATACAATGCCATACAGGAACCAACGCAGTCACCATCCGGACGGATATGTCCGCCGATTCCCATTGTTTTTACTCCCTCCAGTATCTCCGCAATATTTTTCATGCATTCACCCTCTCAAATCTCTTCCTGCTCCTCAGCCTGTCTGTGGGAATTATCTTTCCTGGTAACGTCATCAATGAGTTTTGACATATTTACACCGTATTCAATGGATTCGTCCAGGATAAAACGGATCTCCGGTGTGTTTCTCAGATTTAAGTTTCGTGCAAGCTGGCGTCTGATATAGCCCTCTGCACTTTTGAGGCCTTTGATGGTTGCCTCTTTTGCATCTTTCTCTCCCAGCACACTGATGTATGCTTTGCAGGTTTTCAGGTCAGGAGCCACTTCTACAGCCATGACAGATGTCATGGGATGAATACGCGGGTCCTTGATCTCGTTGCGGATAATGGTGCTGAGTTCTTTTTGAACTTCCCCATTGATCCGTGTATTCTTAATACTGTTTTTTCTCATTTTAATACCCCTATTACAAACAAGGTGCGCGTCACGCTGTCCGTGACACCATGAATCGCGCACCCTTTTCATTTACAAACTATCTAGGTACTTCTACCATGATATATGCTTCTACCTTATCTTCTTCCTTGATATCGTTAAATCCGTCAAATACAAGACCACACTCATATCCTGCCTTAACCTCTTTTACATCATCTTTGAATCTCTTCAGGGATGCAAGTTCGCCTTCAAAGATCTGTTCACCTTCTCTGGAGATACGAACCTTGCAGTTTCTCTGGAATACACCATCCAGGATGTAGCTTCCTGCGATAGTTCCAACACCGGAAGCCTTAAAGAGCTGGCGCACTTCTGCATGACCGATGACTTTCTCCTCGAATACAGGATCAAGCATACCCTTCATGGCAGCTTCTACGTCTTCGATTGCCTGATAGATGACTCTGTACAGGCGAAGGTCTACACCTTCCTGCTCAGCAAGCTGTTTTGCTGTTGCATCAGGACGGACATTAAATCCAATAATGATCGCATTAGATGTAGCTGCAAGGCTTACGTCAGACTCATTGACAGCACCAACACCACCGTGGATTACTTTTACAACCACTTCCTCGTTGGAAAGCTTTGTCAGACTCTGTTTTACAGCTTCTACAGATCCCTGTACATCTGCTTTGACAATAATCGGCAGCTCTTTCAGATCGCTTGCCTGAATCTGATCAAAGAGATTATCCAGTGACAGTTTGCCTTTCGTTTCCTCAAGAAGACGGTTCTTGTTCTCAGATACAAATGCGCCTGCGAAGTTCTTCGCTTCTTTATCACTTTCGAAGGAAAGGAGAATCTCACCTGCATTCGGAACATCACCAAGTCCGAGAATCTCTACCGGAGTAGACGGGCCGGCTTCTTTGATCCTGCGTCCCTTGTCATCCATCATGGCACGAACTTTACCATTGCATGCTCCTGCTGCGATAAAGTCTCCCACATGAAGGGTACCTTTCTGAACAAGGATCGTAGCAACCGGACCTTTACCTTTGTCAAGCTGAGCCTCGATCACAAGACCTCTTGCTTCACGGTTCGGGTTTGCCTTGAGTTCGCAGACTTCCGCTGTAAGAAGGATCATCTCAAGAAGAGTATCGATTCCCTCTCCTGTATGTGCAGATACAGGAACGAAGATCGTGCTTCCGCCCCAGTCTTCCGG
>CAVCYJ010000252.1:0-4219 GCA_963605995.1 Holdemanella biformis
TGCAAGCATCCAGTTTACAGGGATAGAATCGGAAATGCCGCCGTCCAGATATAATCTTCCATCCAGTTCTACCGGTACGGCTGCCAGTGGAATGGAGGCAGAAGCACGCATCCACTCTACATCCGCTTTATCACCTTTACTGCATTCATGGTATACAGGTTTGCCAGTTTCAAGATCCGTGCATACGACAGTGAATTTCATCGGTGATTTCGCATAAGTTTCCATATCAAAAATATCCAGTTTCCACGGCACTTCTCCGTATGCGAAATCTTTGCTGTATACATCACCGGTTTTTAACCAGCTTTTCAATCCCATGTATCTTTCATCTTTGCAGAATCTGGTGTTGTAGCGCAGGGTTCGTCCGATCTGACGGGATTTATAGTTGCATCCGAAAACCGCCCCCGCCGAAACACCAACTGTAGAATCCGCATAAATCCCCTGCTCCATAAGCTCATCCAGAACTCCTGCGGTGTACAGGCCGCGCATACCGCCGCCCTCAAGGATCATGCCGAAACCTTTCTTTTTATTATTGTTATCTTCCATAATTTTTCTCACCTTCATCTTTTCTTAATGCCTCAATTATAGCAATTCTCTGTTCTGTTTCTGCATTTCTGAGATAACGATACAGGTATTGTTTATTTATCCCAAATGTCTGCAAGAGCTTCTTCAAGAGTATCCATATTAATCGGCTTTGCGATATGGAAATCCATTCCTGCTTCCAGGGCTTTCTGGCGGTCCTCGTCAAATGCGTTTGCAGTCATTGCAATGATCGGAATGGATGATTTATCAGGGTCATCCATTTCCCGGATTTTTCCTGTGGCTTCATAGCCATCCATTTTCGGCATCTGGATATCCATCAATATGACATCATACGGCCTTCTTTTTGCATTTTTTATTTTCTTTACTGCAACGCTTCCATCATCTGCCGTATCTACGATAAAACCTCTGTCTTCCAGCAGGGCTACTGCGATTTCCTGATTGAGATTATTGTCCTCTACAAGAAGAACCTTTTTTCCCCTGAAATCATAGGCTTTTTCTTCTTCCTTTTTCTGTTCGGAAAGATTAAACTGTGTAGACAACGCATCCCTGAGTTCAGACATAAACAATGGCTTCGAGCAGAATGCCGTAACTCCGGCCTCCTTTGCTTCCTCCTCGATATCTGCCCAGTCATACGCGGTCAGGATAATAATTGGCATTTCATTTCCTATCAGTTTGCGTACCTGACGCACAACTTCAATTCCATTCATATCCGGGATCAGCCAGTCAATAATAAATGCTCCGAATGCATCTTTCTGTTCCAGTGCCCATTTCGCACGGATAACCGCCTCTTTTCCGGAAAGTGTCCATTCCGGTCTCATTCCTATTTTTTTCAGCATTGTACTGACACTCAGACAGGTATTCGTATCATCATCTGCCACCAGAACACGCATTCCCAAAAGCTCCGGTATCTGTCTTACCTCTGCCTTATTGTCACATACCGCAAACTGCAAAGAAACTACAAATTCGCTGCCTTTTCCGGCATCACTGGTAACAGACAGAGTACCGCCCATCATATCTACAAGGCTCTTTGTGATAGCCATTCCAAGCCCGGTTCCCTGGATCCGGTTCACCGCAGATGTTTCTTCCCTGGAAAACTCCTCAAAAATATGTTTCTGGAATTCCTGACTCATACCGATTCCACTGTCCCTGATATGAAATTCATAATCCGCAAATCCCTTCTCATCTGTACTCTTCTGGATAATGCGAAAAGTAATCGTACCGCCTGCCGGTGTATACTTGATCGCATTTGACAAAATATTCAGCAGAATCTGATTCAGCCGGAGCGGATCTGTCATGATATCTTCATTTGTAACATCCAGCGTATCAATAAACAGTTCCAGTCTTTTTGATGTAATATTTACCTGATTGATCGTGCGCAGGTCGTGTACCAGGGTCGGCAGGTGCACCATCTTTTTCTCCAGGTTCATCCTTCCGCTTTCGATCCGGCTCATGTCAAGGATATCGTTGATCAGGGCCAGCAAGTGCTGACCGGATGTCGATATCTTCTTCAGATAGTCTAACGTCTGTTCTCTGTTGTCAATATGTGCTGTGGCAAGTGATGTAAAACCGATAATAGCATTCATCGGTGTGCGGATATCGTGGGACATACTGGACAGAAATGTACTTTTCGCACGGCTTGCCGCCTGTGCCTGTTCTGCCAGAATGCTCATTTTTTCCGCATCTTTTAATGCTGCTTTCTGCATTTTTCCTATTCTCCAGACAAGCAGGATCAGAAAAATAACAAAAACGATCAGAATTGCGATCAGCATAAATACAGCTACCGGATGTAACTGTGCCAGCATCATCGGTGTCAGGTCTTCCGCCTTATAAGAGGTATATTTTGCGGCGATATTTTCAATCGCATCATCCGGCATCGCATAAATACACTTCGTCAGTATCCCTGCCAGCGCATGATCCCCCTTATCCGTGACCATGATATGGTAAGAATAAGATGACTGATCCATAAGCGTATAGGTTAAAGCACCACTCAGATCCCTGTTCACATATTCCTGTGCTGTATAGTAGTAAACAAAAGCTGCATCTGCTTTTCCTTTTTTCACTGCCTCCATTGCTCCTTCACGGTCTTCATATAACAGCTTTTTGACATCCTTCACATAATCATCTTCAATGCTTCCGGAACTGCCCTGATCTACCGTAGCGACAGTTTTAATATTTCCATCAAAATCACGTCTCGTTACCCTGGCTATCCGCATTGTCATATAAGGTGCTGTAACGCAATAGTCCATTGCTTCCACCAGGTTTTCCGAAGTACTCCGCAGATCGAGACTCAGAAGTGCCGGATCCTCCTTCTGCTTTTTCATCCATTCTTCTCTGGTATTACATACGACAATCTGATATTTGATTCCTGCTTTCTTCGCCAGCTGTCTGAAATAATCCGGAATAATACCCTTCATCTCTCCGTCTTCTACATAGGAATAGGGATAACGTGAGGGGTCACACATCGCCGTAACCGGTGTTTCCTGTTCATTATATGCTTCGATCAGTGCCTTCTCTTCCTCTGTAAATTCCAGATCACGGCTGCTGCCATCACCGTAATAACGATTATTCAGTTCCGATTTCCAGTCACCCTCCGCAGCATCCATCTGATCGAGTGTGTAATTAACTTCATTCAGAAGTTCTGTATTTCCTTTTCTGACTGCAATACAAAAATCACTGGCATACAGATTTTCAATAACTTTTTCTTCTTTCAGCTCACGCAGCGAAACCGTTACCGCTGCGTCAACTTCATCGTTTTTCAAAGCATCCCTGATCTCATCAACCGAATCATAATAGACAGCCTGATAATCAAACCCCTTCAAGCTGGAAAAATCGCTGAAGTTCTTACTTGAAGAGCTTCCCTCCAACAGAGCAACCCGCATTCCGTCATACGTGGCATAATCATCCTCAATGATTTTTGTATTGTCACTTTTTACGGTTAAAACATCTCTTCCGGAAGCAATTGTATCCGACAGGTCAAATTCTCTTTCCCGCTCCGGTGAATCATGAACACCCGCCAAAATGTCAATTTCTCCATTCTTCAGCATTTCCAGCAATTCTGGCCAACTTTTGTCATATCCGATATACTCGTATCTGACATCCCAGTATCTTGCCATCAGCCGAAGCATATCATATCCATACCCGCTTTTGTTTCCATCTTCATCCATCATCTGGAAGCCATCCATTGCATAGAAACCAACTCTGACAGTCTCCCTCTCACCGGAATCGTAGTCAGCAGCGGCAGTAACCGGAAACAAAACTGTCAGACAGGCGATTATTAAAATACCAGACAGTATATTCCTGATAAAATGGTTATTTATCTTACATTTCATTTTTCAATTTCCTTCCTGTCGATATGTGGGACAATAACAGATATTTCAGAAGTGCCCTCACGATATCTTTTAAAGCCTCCGGGGATTATCCAGGAGGCCTCATACAACGCACTACAATAAATATTAGTTTTCAAGAAGCTCTGTAACAACTTTCTCCAGTTCATCTCTGATCTTGATGTGCTGCGGACATACCTCTTCGCACTTGCCGCATTTCACGCATTCAGTTGCAGACTTTCTGCCGTGACCGCCAACCAGCCAGCCCTCCTGATGGAGTGCCTGCGGCCTGCTCCCATATAAAGTCAGATAATTCATCGCCATAAAAGAACCGGAAATTCCGATTTCCATCGGAC
>CAVCYJ010000253.1:0-4159 GCA_963605995.1 Holdemanella biformis
TCGAGTACGATGATGGCATCGCTGTTTCTGATGGTTGAGAGTCGGTGAGCGATCACGAATACGGTACGGCCTTTCATGAGGTTATCCATACCTTTCTGCACGATACTCTCTGTACGGGTATCGATACTTGAGGTTGCTTCATCCAGGATCAGTACCGGCGGATTGGCTACGGCTGCCCTGGCGATGGAGAGGAGCTGGCGCTGTCCCTGGGAAAGTTCTTCGCCGTCCCCGCTTAACATTGTGTCATAGCCTTTCGGAAGCATCTTGATGAACTGGTCCGCATGAGCCAGTCTTGCTGCCTCGTATACTTCCTCATCTGTCGCATCCAGTTTACCGTAGCGGATATTTTCCCTGATGGTTCCGGTAAACAGGTGAGTGTCCTGAAGTACGATTCCCAGAGAACGTCTCAGGTCATCTTTCTTAATCTTGGTGATGTTGATTCCGTCATAGCGGATCTTACCATCCTGAATATCGTAGAAACGGTTGATCAGGTTGGTGATCGTTGTCTTTCCGGCACCTGTGGAGCCTACGAAAGCAAGCTTCTGACCCGGTTTCGCAAAGAGGCTGATGTCCTTCAGAATAACTTTATCCGGGTTATATCCGAATGTAACATCCTCGAAGCGTACATCTCCTGTCAGTTCTGTATAAGTGACGGAGCCGTCTGCGGAATGCGGATGCTTCCATGCCCACATACCTGTTCTCTCTTTACATTCTGTGATGTTTCCTGCGGCATCTTTTCTTGCATTAACCAGTTCCACATAACCTTCATCCTCTTCCGGTTTCTCATCAATGAGTTTGAAGATACGTTCCGCGCCTGCAAGTGCCATAACGATCGCGTTGAACTGCTGTGCCACCTGCATGAACGGCTGGGTAAAGCTCTTTGTGAACTGCAGGTAGGAAGCCATGACACCGAGTGTGATGCCGCCGATTCCTGCTACTGAGAGCACACCTCCCAGAACTGCTGTAAGTACAAACTGCAGGTTTCCGATATTTCCGATGATCGGTCCCATCATGTTTGCATATTTGTTTGCATTTGCAGAGCTTTCAAAGAGGGCCTCGTTCAGTTTGTCAAATTCCTGCTCGGACTTCACCTCATGGTTGAATACCTTGACAACTCTCTGTCCGTTCATTCTTTCTTCCACAAAACCGGTCACATCTGCCAGTGATACCTGCTGACGGATGAAATATCTGCCGCTGTTTGAACCGACTTTATTGGTTACTGCCAGCATGATAATGATAACTGCCACTGCCAGAATTGTAAGCAGCGGGCTCAGCACCAGCATGGAAATAAAGGTTACGATAATTGTGAACAGTGCCATCAGCCCCTGTGGGATCGCCTGGCTGATCATCTGCCTGAGTGTATCTGTATCATTTGTATAAAGGCTCATGATGGAGCCGTTGGTATTCTGGTCGAAATATCGGATCGGCAGTGTCTGCATATGTTCAAACATATCGTCACGGACACGTTTGAGCACACCCTGTCCGATAAATACCATCATTCTGGTATAGATGAAGGTCGCGATCACACCCGCTGCAAAAATACAGCCAAGCACTCCCAGTGCTTTGTACAGTTCAGAATAGTTCGGGTCTGTCTGTCCGATCAGCGGGATGATGTAATCGTCCAGCAGATATTTCAGGGACAGGGATACGGAGATACTTGCCACCGCACTGATAAAGATACAGATAAATACAAGTATCAATCTCAGCTTATAGGTTTCTGTCACATATTTAAGCAGTCTTTTGGCAGTTTTGATGGTATTCTGGTCAACCTTTTTCTTCTTATTCATCGTCTCCGCCTCCTTTGACCTGTGATTCATATACTTCTCTGTAGATTTCGTTTGTCTTAAGCAGCTCTTCTGAAGTTCCCACTCCTGCGATATGTCCGTCATCCAGCACGATGATCTGGTCTGCATCTTCTATGGAAGAAACTCGCTGCGCGATGATCAGCTTGGTGGTATCCGGAATTTCTTCACGGAAGGCCTTACGGATCAGGGCATCTGTTCTGGTGTCTACCGCGCTGGTGGAGTCATCCAGGATCAGGATCTTCGGTTTCTTGAGAAGTGCCCTTGCAATACACAGACGCTGCTTCTGACCGCCGGATACGTTATTTCCGCCCTGTACGATCATGGTATTATATCCGTCAGGAAATTCGCTTACGAAACCGTCTGCCTGTGCCAGACGGCATACGCGCTGTACTTCCTCATTGCTGGCTTTCTCATCGCCCCAGCGGATATTTTCATAAATCGTTCCGGAGAAAAGGACGTTCTTCTGAAGTACCATGGATACCTGGTCGCGGAGTGCTTCCAGATTGTATTTGCGCACATCCACGCCGCCTACCTTCACGCTTCCGCCGGTAACATCATAGAGTCTCGGGATCATCTGTACCAGTGTGGACTTGGCACTTCCGGTTCCGCCGATGATTCCGATCGTCTGACCGGATTTGATATGAAGGTTTACATCCTTGAGTGAAAGGTTGCCGCCTTCTCCTGCATAGCTGAAATCTACATGGTCGAAGTCTATGGAACCGTCTGCTACAGTCTTTAATGCATCTGCGCTGTCCTGCATTTCCGGAACTTCATCCAGAACTTCAGCGATTCGGTCTGTGGATGCTTCTGCGATCATGATCATAACGAATACGAAGGTTACCATCATCAGGGAGCTAAGGATCTGCAGTGCATAAACAATGATGCTGGTGAGTTCGCCTGTCTCCAGGGTGCCGCCGATGATTCCTCTGCCGCCGATGGCTACCAGGATCAGCACTACCACATACATGGTAAACTGCATGACCGGTGAGTTCCATGCTACGATCTTCTCGGCTTTTGTAAAGAGATTGTAGACATATCCGGAGATTCCGTGGAATTTCTCAATTTCGTAGTCCTCTCTTACGAATGCCTTTACTACTCTGGAAGCGTTGACATTCTCCTGCACGGAGTTGTTCAGGATGTCGTACTCATCAAATACCTTGATGAAGTGCGGATGCGCTTTCTTTGCAATAAAGAGCAGGGTTCCGCCCAGAAGCGGGATCGCGATCAGGAAAAGTATGGATGCTTCTTTGCTGATCGTGAGGGTCATGATCCAGGACAGGATGATCATGAACGGTGCTCTCGCCAGAAGGCGGATACTCATCATGTATGCCTGCTGGACGTTGGTGATGTCCGTGGTCATTCGTGTGACCAGACCCGAGGTTGAAAAATGGTCGATATTTTTGAAAGAGAAGTCCTGCACCTTATAAAAAATATCGTGTCTTAAATTCTTTGCATATCCTGCTGCCGCGTATGCTGCCATATTTCCGGCCTGTACACCGAAAAACAAAGCAAGCATTGCCATAACAACCAGGATGATTCCCCTCTGGATGATGTAACTGAGGTTGCCTTCTGCAATACCTACGTCAATAATCTTTGCCATCTCCAGTGGGATCAGAACTTCCATCAGTACTTCCAGGATTACGAGAAGCGGTGCCAGTACTGACTGTTTCTTATATTCCCGGACGGAACGTAAAAGTTTCTTATTCATCTTTGTCGATGTCCTCCTTGGATTTTTTTATTTTTTCCTGTGGCTGTACGTCTTCTGCATGGTGGCAGAGGGCCGCACGGTCACAGTACTCTTTACGGTTTACATACATTTGCCACAAAACCTGCTTGCACAGCTCTACTTCTTCACGGGAAATGCCGCGAAGCATTGAAGTCTCATCCTCTTTGATTCTCTGAAGGATTGCCTGACGCAGGGACAGTGCCTTCTCTGTCGGAACAATACGCTTCAGGCGCGCATCCTCTCTTGAGCTTTCTCTGTAAATGTAGCCGTTCTTCTCCATCAGCTTCAAAATTCCGGTCGCGGTTGATTTCCTGACCTGAAATTCTTCCTCAACATCTTTCTGATAAAGATCACGGTGCATTGTCTCCAGAAGAATGAACTTCAATACGTGTCTCTGTATATTGGTAAGGCCGGCATCCTCCATTGCTCTGGTCGGGTTATGCCGCCTCATGGAATGTGAAAGGATATGGAGCAGTCTTCCTACATGCATATCACTTATCATCTGCTTTGTCTCTTCGTCTATCTGTCGCACCTCCTCATCAGATTAAACGGATATTCGTTAATTAGTTAGCGTCCTAACCTTTTTCTAATTATAGGGATGGAAATTCGGATTGTCAACTTCTTTTTT
>CAVCYJ010000254.1:0-4154 GCA_963605995.1 Holdemanella biformis
TTCATGGAAGATATGCAGGATGGAAAGTATGTGTCCATCACCTTTCTGCCGAAGATCATCTACGGATCTTATGAAAGTGTTCTTCGAAGAAAATATGTAGAACCCTTTTTGCAGAATTTCTCTGTTCCCGCGATTCATATCAATTATTCGGAACCGTGGCACAGAACTTTTGCCGGATATGTAAAGGAAATCATATCTCTGTATGAGGAAAGGAAAGACTTTTATGAACTGGACATCATCGGTACCCTGCAGAAACTATGGCGCTGTATGCTGCAGAATCTGCCGGAGAATCTTCCTTATACAGAGCACAGTAAGCTGGAACGTAACCGCATGCGTGAGATCATGGAGTACCTGGAACACAACTATATGAACAAAATCCAGATGAAAGATATCGCAGAAGAAATCCATCTCTGTGAAAGTGAATGCAGCCGGCTCTTTAAACGCTATATGAATATATCTTTATTTACTTTTCTTCAGGAATACCGCATAGAGCGAAGCCTGGAATTTCTTCTCAGTTCCGATGACAGCATCATGGAAGTTGCGCAGAAATCAGGATTTACAGACTCCAATTATTATGCCAAGGTATTCTCACGGGTAAAGGGCTGCAGCCCGCAGAAATACCGAAAACAGAATATTACATTGAAAAAGTAGACAATTGCTGTTCTCACGGTGTCTATGGCAATTGACACTTTACAATTCACTTTGCAGTTCAACGAAAGGAAAGAAAATGGAATTAGTGAACGGACGTCCGGACAATGCATCCGGACGATTGGAAAAGGAAATCCGCGTTTATGACCTGCTGGATTCTCTTGGGATTTCTTACCGGAGAGTGGATCATGAACCGGCAATGACAATTGAGGCCTGTGCGGATATTGACAAACTGATGGGAACACATATGTGCAAAAACCTGTTTCTCTGCAACAGACAGGAAACAGCTTTCTATCTCCTGCTGATGCCGGGAGACAAGAAATTTAAAACGAAAGAGCTTTCTTCTCAGATCAACACTGCGCGTCTCTCTTTCGCCAATGAATCACACATGGGAAAATTACTGGATATCACTCCGGGTTCTGTAAGTGTTATGGGTCTGATGAATGACAGAGATAACAAAGTGCAGCTTCTGATTGATGAAGACCTGCTAGTGCATCCTTATCTTGGATGTCATCCATGCATCAATACTTCCAGTCTTCGCATCAGGACAGAGGATATATTAAAAATCTTTCTGCCGGCTGTGCATCATGAACCGCGTTATGTGAGGTTACTGGGGGAATAAAAAATAATCATGCAAAACCAAAAGGATGCAGCCAGACCATCTGTTATTTGATGATCTGGCTGCATCACGCATTATTTTTATAAAAATTCAAATCTTATTCAAGTATTTTATACACAGCAGTTCCAAATGCCGGAAGTGTATAGTTTCCTGCTGCTTCTGATTTATCATAGAGTGCCAGCATTGATTTCTGAAGTCTATATTCAATTTTTTCAGCCTCATAATTTAATACAAAAAGATACTTCTGACCATTTTTCTCACGCATGACAACTTCTGCTGTTTCCGGAGCGTCAATATATTCTTTAAATGGCTCTTTAATCTTCAGATAATCAAACAGAGTCTCTGTATTCTCTCTGTTAAAGGTCGCTCCCAGATGAAGTACCTGACCATTTCCAACTGCATGGCAGGTAAGCGCCGGTGTTCCTTCATAATAGCTGTTTCCATAAACAGCAAGTGTTTTCGTGCCTTCCAACGGTGTGATAATGTCGTTAAATACCGGCATAGGAATCTTCTTATCACCAAACTCTGCATATATAGGAGCTTCTGCAGGGCTGGTAAATGTAAAGTCTCGTACATCTGTACCTGTCAGTTCTGCCAGCAATCCCGGCTGTGGAAGCATTACGCATTTTCCATTCATATCTTTGTATCCGGAACGGCATCCGATTACAAGAGTTCCCCCCTGTTTCACATATTCTTTCAGGAGTTTCACACGCTCTTCGCTGGCCATTACCGGATGTGCATAGATCAGTACCGGATATTTCGTCAGGTCTGTAAGTTCGCTGTCTTCCTGCAGATATACCATATCATACGGTGTATGTGTAAGCTGTGCAGCCTTAAAAATCCCCATCTCACTTGCTGTGGCTACTCTGCTGTGCCAGGCATCTACGGAAGTATCCCATTCATTATCATAATCTTTTACTACTGCAAATGCTGCTTTATATTCAGAATTGCATACTCCGTCAATTGCTTTTAATTTCTTATAGAAATCCTGAACTTCTCTGTATTTACGATTTTCACGATTATCATAATCCAGAATACCATGCCAGTAAATTTCTGTACCAAAAGTGCAGGTTCTCCAACGAAAAAACGAAACAAAATCCGCCCCGTGTGCCACGCTCTGCATTGCCCAGAGGGCTAACTGTCCAGGTCGTGGAGACGGTGCTTCCATTCTGGTTGACCATCCATTACCTCCAGACTGCTGCTCCATGATTCCAAAATGCGGGCAGATAGAACGTACTTCTGTCAGATTATGTGACCATTTACGATCATTCAGATCATCACTGTGTAACGGATCACGGTCCAGTCCATATGCAAAATCCGGATAGGAATCATAACAGTACACGTCCAGCGATTCTTTCTCCATTTTATGATTATCGAGATTCCAGAACTTACCATTTGTTGTAATATAATCTCCCGGTTTCAGGTATTTTCTGATGATCTCTGCCTGCATCTTGCAGAAATGGCGGGCGCTTTCAGAAATGAAACGAATGTAATCCAGATGCTGATGTGGGTTAATTGCCTGATTTACAACCGGACGCAGAACATAAATCTGATTCCACTCTGTATAAGTCTGATTCCAGAACACTGTTCCCCACGTTTCATTTAATCTCTCCAGAGTTCCATACTGTTTTCTCAGATATTCACGGAATGCCACAGAATCTGCTTCTGAATAAAATTCATTGACTTCACAGTTGATCTCGTTATCAATCTGCCATCCTGCAATTGCCGGATGTTTCGCATAATGAGCTGCTTCTCTCTCTACGATTCTGGCACAAAGCTTCTGATAAACCGGTGAATTGTAATTATAATGACGTCTTCCCCCATGTCTCAGAAGCACCCCTTCTTTTGATGCATTCAATACTTCCGGATACTTCTCTGTCAGCCATGCCGGAGGCGTTGCTGTAGGTGTTCCAAAGATTACCTTCATCCCTTTTTCACTGCACAGATTCAGAAATTCATCAAAATAATCATAGGTAAAAATGCCTTCTTCCGGTTCTACTTTACTCCATGCAAACTCTGCAATACGGATTACAGAAATACCAGCTTTCCTCATTCTGTCAAGATCCTCTGCCCAGAGCTTCTTATCCCAGTGTTCCGGATAATAGCAGGTTCCCATTGTCAGTTCATCCCATTTGTAGTTCTGTTTTGCATTCATTTTTTCATCCTCCACCCAATGTTTTTTATATACTGCCTGGTAACTATTCAGCAATCTACTGTCCTGCGAAGCTACTGAACAGTTATATTGTTTGTAAGTATTTCCTGACATGATAAAGAATCATCACCTGCAAACAGTAATGGTTAATCTGTCAGTTTTCAAAGTATACTTCTCTGGTACCTCCATGACAGGTATCCTGAATGATACTTCTGTTCCCTCTCCCAATGCACTTGTAATGTGAAATTCGCAAGCCTGACCATACAACAGGTTTAACCTTCTATATACATTACTCAGTCCAATACTGCTCTTTTTATTCTTGTCACTGTAATTCAGGATCACCTGCTCCAGCTGCGTTTCATTCATTCCTTTTCCATTGTCTTTCAGCGTAAACTGCAGATATTTTTCTTCACACAATTTAATATCAATCCACAAGATTCCTTTTTCTATCTGTTCTTCCAGTCCATGTACGATACTGTTCTCTATCACAGGCTGGATAATAAAGCTTGGAAGATAAAAATTCAGAACTTCATCAGGAATATCGTGTTTTATCTCTATTTTGTCACCAAATCTATATTTCTGGATAAATAAATAGTTATCTACGATTTCCATCTCTTGTTTGACTGTATAGTAATCCTCACGCTTAATACTTGCACGTAAAAATTTCCCCAAAGCAACTGCCAGATCTGTCACTTCACTGTTTCCATTCGTAAAGCCAAGCCAGCTGATAGTATC
>CAVCYJ010000255.1:0-4143 GCA_963605995.1 Holdemanella biformis
TAACAGGGAGAATTGTCAATGTCTCAACTTCCTCTCCCTTTATTTTCTTTAATAAAAAAACCTCTTCGCTTTTTACAGAACACAAGGCAGTCCAGATTCATCTGTCTGTTTAGGCAAAGAGGCTTCTTTAGTTGTTTTTTACACTCCTTCATTCTCCCCTTCCTCATAGGACTTCTCCCATATCTCCGAAAATACTGCAAGCGGGCAGTCCGTAAGGAGACACATAAGCAGGAAGCATTCGTACGGATTTACTATGTAAATTTCGCCCATTCCGCATCTCAACAAAATGTCCTGGATTTCATCCAGAAAATGTTTGTATCTGTTAAACGGATCATCATCCTCCATCTCCTGAGACACGATAAAGAACTCCAGTGTGATCAGGTCAAATCTCTCTACCGGAAGCTTATGGCTCAGAATATTAGTAATCCTCTGCCTGCTGAAACGTTTCTGACTGAAATGTTTTGCAAGGATGGAAGCTGACATCTTCTTCAGGTTTCCCATGTTGTTGATAGGGATTCCGCTGCAGATTACCTTTTCCACATCAGAAGGTGTAATGCGCTCTGCTGTCCACACTTTATTTCCACCCTTTTCCTCCTCATCATGCTGGTAAAGCCCGGCAATGATCTGCTTTGCGTGGTAAAGCAATTTCAAAAACTCCTGAAAAGCCTGACTCTTTTCAGAAACAGGATCTACTATTCTGGCTTTCAGACGCGCAAGATAATCCATCAGTTCTTCTTCTGTATCCAAAGACAGATTATTTCCTGCCAGAACCTGTGTATTCTCTGTTTTCACAGGTATCAGTGTTTCATATTTTTTCTTTAAATCCTCTGCCTTGTGGTATCCCTGCTGAGTGCTGTAGCAATACCGATAGATCACTTCCTCAGGATTATACAGATCAAAATCCTGTTCTTTGAGAACTCTGGTCAGAAAATCAGATACATCCTCTGCCGTCATCTTCAGGCCGAAACCGAGCAGAAAGACAGTTTCTCTCTTTACAGAAGCCTGGTTCAGCCAGTTATTGACTAATGCAGACAGTTTGGTGGATGTTGGATTCATGGACTTCGGTGTATAAGTTTCCTTGAAGGAATCCTGAATGATTTCTTTATAGACCTCCTGCGGAACCTCCGAAAAAGGCTCCTCCAGCTCTGCTCTTTCATATATGTACCGCTTCAGATGATCACCAAAAGACACCAGTTTCATCTCTTTGTACAGATAATGAAAAATAACATCTGCATCTTCATCCTCAAAGCTGTCAAGGCTTACCACCTGACGGAATCTCTGTGCCGCTCTTCTGGTAAACTCATAGTCCTGTACCTTGTCAAATGCTACAGTCTGTTCAAAATCCAGATCCTGCATACGATTTTTCATGCTGCATCACCTCTCGTTTTTGTCTTTCAGAACTCTCAGCCATTTTTTCAGTCTGCTCCCCTGAGGTATTTTCTGTACCTCACAAAGAACGATCGTCACGTTATCTCTGCCGCCTTTCTGAAGCGACCGATCCAGAAGCATGCTCACAATCTGCGAAAGTCCGGCATCCTGTGCCAGGATTTCTTCGATTTCCCTGTCTGAAAGCATATCTGTTACTCCATCCGAACACAGCAGATATCTGTAACCTTCTTTATGCTCTATCTCTGCCACGGACGGTTCCAGCATCTGCAGCTCCTCCGGCAGCCCCAGATACTGTGTCAATGGTGCTTTTCCGATCATTCTTCCGTCAAGCACATGATCTGTGGAAATCTGACGCATCCTGCCGCTGTCCAGCAGATAGATACGGCTGTCGCCCAGATTACACGCAAACATAGACTCAGGTGTAAACAGGATCATAGCCAGCGTACTTCCCATACTCTGGATATGATTATCCACACTATACTGACACACTGCCTGATTCATCCGTCTGCATGCACCATCTATGAAATCCTCCGGCATATCTCTGAGCATTCTCTTATTCGCATTGTAAAATCTGCCAAATTCCTCAGAAGCCAGAAATGCTGCTACTTCACCGCAGCTTTCACCACCCATGCCGTCAAATACTGCCATGGCCGGTACTCTGCTTCCGGAAATGATCTTCGCAAAAATCCCCTCTGTTCCTTCATTATTTACCGGAAGAGATTCTCCAAAACACCAGAAATTATCTTCATTATTTGCCCGGACATTTCCCGTATGGCAGGTATATGCACATTCAATCTGATACTCCATTGTCTGTTTTAGTTCCCTCTCCCTTCAATGCTTTTAACGAATTATTCCAGTACTTCTTTCCACGTTTGACAAATTCATCATTATCAGTTTCATTGTCGTGATTCTCACCGTTGGAATCAACCCAGCGAATCAGTTCACCATCATTGTAATAATAATATTCCTTTGTTTCATCATACCAGATGTAAGCAAAAAAAAGCTTCTCGTTCCAGTAAAAATATTCTTCATATTTTCCCTCTCCGGATTCCGCCGGATAGATCAGTGCCTTCATACATTCGCTCTCTATATCCAGATTTCCGTTTTTCTGCTGCGTAGTTTTGACTCTTCTCAGATATCGCAGAACGGTTCCCTCTGTTCCTACCCAGTCATAGGTGTCCAGATTATCTGTAATCGTTGTTGCATGCTCTTTGATCACTTCCAGAGCTTCTGAAAAATCTTTTGATCCGGAGCTGGAATTATATTTTTCATCCTCAAGTATTGCGATCGGATCATCCTCCTGACCCACATATGAATTACGCATACTGATTTTGTAATATAACCCGGCTGTCAGAAGAACTGCCGCTCCCGCCACAATAATCGCCAGTGCTCTGCGTAACAGCTGTTTCTTTCTGCGTCTGCGTTTTCTTGCTTCCAGAGCACGTGCAGATCTCATGGCAATCGTCTGTGATAAGGTTGTCTGTGTCTCCTGATCCTGAGATGCATTTTGTAATGGTACGCTTTCAGCTTCCCTGTCTGGCATGTTTTCGGGAACTGCCGCCTTCTGACCGGACGGTTGCCGAACACTTACTTTCTCCGTTCTTTTCTGCGTAACGGCTGTTCTTCCATTCTGCAGATCATCCAGCGCACGATATAATTCCTCCGGTGTCTGATATCTTTGCGCAGGATTATAGGCACACGCTTTCAGAATGATTCCGGCAAAAATTTCTCCTGCATCTGCCGGTGCAGGCATCTTCTCTCCGGCAATTCTTTTATTTAACGCACTCTCCTTATCCCTGTATGTAATAAACTGCTTCTCCAGACTCATAAACGGCAGTCTGTTACGGTTCATCAGTCTGTACAGCACGATCCCAAGAGAATAAATGTCTACTCCGCTGTCATATTTCTCACCCTTATACATTTCAGGTGCCATATAAGAATATGTGCCTTTTTTCGAGAAACCGCTCATAGTCCTTTCAAACTCACGGGCAATTCCGAAATCACCCAGCTTGAAGTCTCCAAATCTGGATACAAAAATATTTTCCGGTTTAATATCTCTGTGAATGATCTTAAGCTTCCGGCAATACTCCAGTGCCTTACTCAGATCCATTCCAAGCTTTATCACTTCCTGTTCTGTAAGCTGCTTCTGTGCACAATAATCTATAAAACTGGTCAGATATTCCATTCGTATGGAAATCTCCCATCCGATGGCATCCAGATACTCCATTACCTTGAAATCTTCTACAGAAACGATATACGAATTTCCACGGAAGTACTCCATGGTACTGATTTCCTGAATACATTCCTCTACCAGATTTTGAAAATACTGTCTGGCAGACTGATCATCTCCGGTTTCAGAACGTACACTGTTAAATTCACTCTGGCTTCCGGGAATGTTGATGATCTTAATAGCAGAATAAAAGGATTTTCCACGTTCTGTTCTCTGAGCCTTGTACACTTTACCAAAAGAACCCTCACCTATTTTCTCAATGATCTTCCATTCCGGCCATGCCGAAACCGGCAGTTCCTTATCCATACTGTACCTCCTCCCTGTACCATACTCGCAGCCAACAGTAAAACTGCTTCACAATCCACTGTCCTGCTGGATATTCTGTCATCTCAAAAACTTACTGGAATTATAACACATAAAAGCAATTTTTTGTATTTTTCCCTTACTGAAAACAGATAATAAGAAAAAGGTTACTGTTCACACGCTACTATCCCGCGAGGTGTTTTGGCATGAATATGCCAAAA
>CAVCYJ010000256.1:0-4119 GCA_963605995.1 Holdemanella biformis
CTTCATTCCCGCGTGAGCTTCCCACGATACAGACTGACTTCTCTCCCTCACCAAATTCATAGCCTGTGATCCGAAAATCATCCCGGTACAGTCCGTCCATCTGATAGATTATTCTTTTACGCATTTTCGTATGCCTCCTTTCTCA
Source organism: Holdemanella biformis (assembly GCA_963605995.1). Lineage (GTDB taxonomy): Bacteria > Bacillota > Clostridia > Lachnospirales > Lachnospiraceae > Blautia_A. Next base: position 146 of record CAVCYJ010000256.1, read on the forward strand.
GGAGACGTCCCATCAGAGAGCCTTCTCCGACCACCGGATACTCCCGGATCGTAAATAAGATTCCATCTACCGGCGCTGTCACTTCATCCAGCACAGTACCTGCCAGAGGATCCACGATCTTTCCGATCAGGTCGCCTTTTTTTAATTCTACCCAATGCTCGACCGACGGAATAAAAATACCGCTGACCTTCGCATTCAGATAACTGACATCATCCGGATCTCTGGAAATGATCGGCTTTCTCGGTGCTGCAGCCTCTCCGGTCCAGATATTCAGCTTCTTCATCAGATTAAAAATCCCATCCACAAGCTGATCTCCGTAAGAACGGGTAATCCTCATTCCTACTCCCATCTCCACAACCAGGACCGGTGTGCCGATACTGTTCAGACTGTAGGCAAATGTTGATTCCAGTACAGTGCTTGCACCATGTACCCAGATAAAGTCCACATTTGCTTCTTTTGCCAGCGGCACCAGTGTCTCTTCATGGAGTTCATTGATCCGGATCTGCGGAATTTCCGTAAGATAAATATTACTTGCGTGGATATCCAGTACACATTCCGAGCCCTGTACATCCTGAATCATCTCTGCTGCCAGATATTCTGTCATGTTTCCACTGGTATTTCCGGGAAAAAGCCGGTTCATATCCAGGTCAAAGGCAGGAATACCCCTTGTGATCGAATCAATTCCAAGGGGATTCATTGCGGGATAAATATCTACAATTCCTTTCAGATGTTCCTTTTCTTCCCGGATCCTGCGCTGTAATTCATAACAGATGTATTGTCCTTCCAGCTCATCTCCGTGGATTCCGGTAACAATACTGATCCTTGGCATGGAATCCGCCGTCTGCTGCGGCATGATCCTGTTTTTTCTGATCCGCAGGACCTCATCCACCGGAAGTCCTACGGAGGCAATAGTTTCTATCATCTCTTTTGTTCCTTTTTCTTTGTTCTTAATCCGGCAGACAAGTATATCAGACCGGTCTTACGATTGCCTTTATCTGCTGGGTCTGATCTCCGCCGTTGATCAGGATTCCTCTGTTGATGGCGCATTCTGACGCATCACGTCCGTCGCCGAGTTTGATATAACCTTCTGCTGCCAGACAATTATTGGTCGGATCAAATCCGATCCATTTTCCATCACAGAGAGCTTCCACCCATGCATGGCTTGCACCTTCTCCCGCCATCAGCCCGCATACATACCTTGCGGGAATCCCTGACAGGCGAAGTAATGTCTCATAAATATGTGCAAAATCCTGACATACTCCCATTCCAAGCATCCATGCTTCTTCTGCCGTCGTTGAAGTCTGTGTCTGCTTTGGCACATAGGAAAATTTCTGATGCAGACAGTTCATGATCCGGATACATTTCTCCAGATTATCTCCGGTTTCTGACAGATCAAGAGAATGGAAATATTCAATAATCCCTTTTCCGGGAATACATTTTCCAAAAGGATATCGATACATTCCTGCCAGCCCGTTTTCTTCTTCATATACTTCCGGGATAATTTCTACTTTTCCCTGAATACGAAAATCAAAAATGTCATGGGGAGTTCCTATCGTTCCATATATTTTTTTATTTCCCCATCCGTCTGTTCCTTCAGACCACTGTGAGTCCGGTTTCATCTGGATTTCCTTTTCCAGTAATTTCTGACGTCCGGTTTCCTTCGGGATGCATTTTATCGTATAAAAGCAACGTTCCACAGGCATTGAATATCGGATCTGCATCTGATAATCAAATTGTAAGTGCATCTTTCACTGCTCCTTTTCTCCATCCCGTCCGATATCCATGAACTCACTTATGCAGCATGGCTGCCGTCCGGGATTTTCATAGTATACTTTCTACATTTGATACTATGTTATAATAATCCAGATTATCCTCTTCTGCAAGCTCAATTACTTTTTTCAGTTTATCTTCATGATAAGGCAGTCCGCTTCTGGTCACACGTGGGATCATCCGGTGCACCTCACGCCTGATCTCTCCTGTTTCCGCGCCAAAACGTGCATACAGATCAATACGTTCAATACGTTTTCCTGCCTTTATGATATTTCGTGTTTCTTCGCTGTCGATCCTGTCATCAATGCTTCCCCAGAATGCCAGGATATCATCCAGCACACGCTGTAGTTCAAATAATGGTGCATGGCTCTTGGCTGCTTTATTCATCTCATAGATGGCAAGCTGAATATATGACAGAGCCTCTGTGCTGATGCTTTCTCTGAGCACGATAGCATTATCATATGCCCGGTTGAGATTGCTGATGATAGAATCCGGATTTGACTCATCAAACGGATACCTCTTCAGAAAACCTTCCTTTGATTCATAAATATTGGGAATGTCGATCAGACCGCAGAATTCTATGTAGCTTTCCTTTTCTTCATCGATCATTTTGTCATAACTGTTAAAATACATACGAATTGTCGTATATACCCTTTCTGTATATCTTCCAAGCCAGTATAACCTGGAAGCCTGTTCTACCGAGATAATACCCATGTGTCTTTAAAGCCTCCTCCCTGTGAAGAATTCACAATAAATGAATCCGGATTTCTGGAAAATCTTGTCAGTCCGCTTTTCCATACGACAGGTTCTTCTCCCATCAGTACAAATGCCCGCAGATCTGCTTTTCGCGGAACAGCTTTTCCTTCATCAATGATATCCAGATCCTGAAAATCAATAACTTCCTGCGCGATAAATCTTCTTGGCTCCTTCTTAAGCAGACTGATAAAATCCTCTTTCTGCTGTCTGGTCATGGAATTTCCAAAAACAACGCCATAGCCGCCTGCTTCTGCAACATCTTTTAATACGAGATCATCAAAATGCTCCAGTACGTATTTCATATCCTGCTCATAAAACGGAAGGTATGTCGGTGCATTCTGCAGGACCGGCTCCTCATTCAGATAATATTTTATCATCTTCGGAACAAAATAATAAATTCCCTTATCATCTGCCACACCATTTCCCGGTGCATTCAGCAATGCCACATTTCCTTTTCTGAATACATCATAAATATGAGGAATACCGATCAGTGATTCAGGATTAAAGTTCATCGGATCCAGATAGTCATCTGAAATCCTTCTGTATACTGCGCCAACCTGCTCTTTTTTGCCTGCTGCAGTCACATAATATAACTTATCATTCTCCACCACCAGCTCGGAACCGTTGACCAGATAAGCACCTGTCTTTTCAGCCAGATAAGAGTGTTCAAAATATGCTGCATTATATCTTCCCGGAGTCAGGATCACGTTATGTCCGCCTGTGTTTACATAATCCATTGTTCTGCGCAGGAGTTCCGCATAGTTTCGATTGTTCTCCAGCTTCGTTTTCTTAAAAGTCTCAGGTGAACAGCGTCTGCACAGTTCTCTTGCGATCATCGGATAAGAAGCACCCGACGGTACTCTTAAATTGTCCTCCAGGATATACCATTCATCATTTTTTCCTTTGACAAGGTCAATACCGGAAATATGTGAGTAAATATCCTTTGGCGGTGTTACTCCCTCGCATTCTGCCATATATCCACTGGAAATAAAAATGAACTCTTCCGGTATCACACCGTCCTTCACGATCTGTTTGCTGCTGTAAATGTCCTTCAAAAACAGATTTAAGGCCTTTACTCTCTGCTTCAGCCCCTTTTCCAACCGTTCAAACTCTTCATGCTCAATCACTCGCGGAATAGCATCAAATGGAAACAACTGTTCTTTAAACACATTGTTTTTATAAATACCAAATTTCACACCATATCGTGCAAGTAATTCATTTACATGATCTGTATGTTCGATCAGTTCCTTCATAAAGACTCCTCCTCTCACACTGAAAAAAAGCATAAAAAAAGCGCCTTGCATAATCGCAAAACGCCTTCGTTTCAGCTTATTAATAGGATTAGTTTAGCACAGCAGAGCAGCAGTGTCAAGAAGACAAAATGATTTTCAGGGATTTCGCTTTTAGCTTTTGGGTTCATGCATTTTTATAAAAAATCTATTTCTCTG
>CAVCYJ010000257.1:0-4111 GCA_963605995.1 Holdemanella biformis
TTTTGGCATATTCATGCCAAAACACCTCGCGGGATAGTAGCGTGTGAACAGTAACGGTATATCGTTACTGTTCACTCCGTTCCCAGTAACGAGGCCAAAATTCATTCCAGATTGCCTGCGGCAATGGAATTTTGGCTTGTATGTCTCGGGATTTTGGCATATTCATGCCAAAACACCTCGCGGGATAGTGGTGTGTGAACAGTAATCTGCAAAGATCTTTTTTGATTTTATTATGTTTACAACATATCCACCGAATAATTACACATTTACTACAATCTCAGTGATCAGTTTTTTGAATGATTTTGCCATGCGGTCGGCTGTTTCCTGAACTTCTTTGTGACTGAGTTTTTCTTTTGAGATTCCTGCTGCCATATTTGTAATACAGGAGATACCACAAACCTCAAGTCCCATGTGGCGGGCAGCCATAGCTTCACACGCTGTGCTCATTCCTACCGCATCTCCGCCCCATCTCTGTACCAGCCTGATTTCCGCCGGAGTCTCATAGTTCGGTCCTGTGAACTGAACATATACCCCCTCCTGAATCTTAATATCACATTTGTCTGCACATTTTCTGATCACATCCTGCAAACGCAGACTGTATACTTCACTCATATCAGGAAATCTTGTACCAAGCTCTTCGATGTTTTCTCCGATCAGAGGACTTGGTATTCCCGTTGTAATGTGGTCTGTGATCATCATAAAGTCTCCTGGCTTATATTCCGGATTTACACCGCCCGCTGCATTTGTCAGGATGAGTTTTTTTGCTCCCATCATCCCCATCAGTCTTATCGGAAGCACAACATCTGTCATTGGATAGCCTTCGTAGTAGTGAACTCTTCCCTGCATGATCACCACCGGAACTTTTCCAACATATCCAAACACGAACCTTCCTTTGTGACCTGGTACTGTTGAAATCGGAAAGTCCTTGATATCGGTATAATCAACGGTCGCTTCTATCCTGATCTCATCTGCATAATCACCAAGTCCTGAACCCAGGATCAGTGCTGTCTCCGGTTTAAAATCTGTTTTCTGACGTACACTTGCAAGACAAGTTTCCAGTTTCTCATATAATTTACTCATTTACTGCCAAATCTCCTTTATCACTTTTTTATCAGTTTCCCGTACTTTTCGTGATTGATCAATATCCGACTGCCAGACAACTATACCAATTCATCCAAAACAGAATGCCCAATCGTTCCTTCAGGCATTTTTATCTCAAAATTATCTGCTACGGAAGCGCCGATCACAGCGAACGTATCCTCATTCTTGATCTCGCCGCCATTTCTCATGCTCCTGGAATAAGCAACAAATGGTACATATTCTCTGGTGTGGTCTGTTCCTGTATATGTCGGATCATTTCCATGGTCCGCTGTAATGATAAGCAGATCTTTTTCTTTCATTTCTTCTAACAGAACACCCAGATTCTTATCAAATTTTTCGATTTCTTTTCCATATCCTTCAACGTTTCTTCTGTGGCCCCATAAAGCATCGAAATCCACCAGATTAACGAAACACAATCCTCTGAAATCTTTTTTACAGATTTCAATTGTCTGCTCCATTCCATGTACAGAACTGTCAGAATGATACGTTTCTGTAATTCCCTCTCCACAGAAAATATCGTTAATCTTTCCTACACCGATCACATCGAAGCCTTTGTCCTTAAGTACATTTAACACAGTAAGTCCTGTAGGTTTCAGCGCATAGTCATGACGGTTGCTGGTACGTTTGAATTCGCCTTTTCTCTTTCCAACATACGGTCTTGCAATGACTCTTCCTACTCTCCATTCATCCTTCAGTGTAATCTCCCTGGCGATCTCGCAGCAGCGATACAGGTTCTGAAGATCAAATGTTTCCTCATTTCCACAGATCTGAAGCACAGAATCTGCAGATGTATAAACGATCATGGCTCCTGTCTCTATTTCTTCTTCTCCCAGCTCCTCAATAATCTCAGTTCCACTTGCACTCTTGTTTCCTATAACTCTCTTACCGCACTGCTTCTCCAGTTCAGCGATCAGTTCCGGTGGAAATCCTGTCTCTGTAAAGGTTTTAAACGGTTTCTCTGTTTTGATTCCCATCATTTCCCAATGTCCGGTCATGGTATCTTTGCCGTTGCTTGCTTCACTCAGGCGGGTATAACGTCCGATTGGATTTTCCACGCCTGTCATATTTCCGGCCGGATGGAGATTCAGCATTCCAAGTTTTGCAAGATTGGGAATTTCAAGAGAACCCATCTTCTCAAGAATATGTCCAAAAGTGTCTACTCCGATGTCACCAAAATCTGCTGAATCCGGCATTGCCCCGATTCCCAGAGAATCAAGCACAATTACAAAAATTCTTTCATAATTTTTCATGTTTCTTTACCTCATCTCTTATATTTTGCTGTTATACTCCGGTACACTCATCTGATATACTCAGTTTCTCCTGCAGCATGATATTCCCCCTCTTATGCCAGGTTCAATGGTCCGAATCCCTGCGGAAGTAATTCCTTCAGCAGATAAATATCATAATGTTCTTTGTCCACTGCCAGAATAATCTTAAATGTCTCCGGGTTGCAGAATTCCATCATTACCTGACGGCACACACCACATGGAGCCGCATATTCGGTCAGAACACCGCCTTTTCCACCTACAATACAGATTGCATCAAATTCTTTTATTCCTTCACTTACAGCCTTAAAGAACGCAGTTCTTTCAGCACAGTTGGTCGGGGTATATGCCGCATTTTCAATATTGCATCCTGTATAGATTTCTCCATTCTTCGCAAGCAGTGCTGCACCGACTTTGAAATTGGAATATGGTGTGTAGGAAAATTTCAGCTGTTTCATTGCTGTCCCGATCAATTTATCAATTACTGTTTTGTCTAAGTTCTGCATAATTTTACCCCTCTGCTATTGGCAAGTCGGTTTTCAGATTGCCAATAAAATAATTACTATCCTTCTTACTGTTATGATCTCACATATTTTTATCTGCTCTGATCAGTTTTCTGATAGCCTCCACAGCTATCCGAATAGCCGTATCTGTATCGTGAACTACCGGATTCTCCAGTCCGAGTTTTTCTCTTTCCTGATTTGCCATTACCAGGAAGCAGGCTCCGACTCTTACTCGAAGCTTACCTGCTACAATAAAGAGGGCAGCGGATTCCATTTCCGATGCAAGGCATCCCATCCTCTTCCATGCTTCCCATTTGTCAAGCAGTTCATAGCTTACAGGCATCTCTTCCGGCTCATGTTGGCCATAGAATGCATCTTTACTCTGTACAACACCTATATGACACGGAAATCCTTTTTCTTTTGCAACACCTGCAAGAGCATTGATCACATCAAGATTTGCTACTGCAGGATATTCGATTGGTGCGTATTCTCTGCTGGTTCCTTCCATACGGACTGCTCCTGTAGCGATCACGATATCTCCGCTCTTTACTTCCGGCTGCATTCCTCCACACGTACCGATTCTTACAAATGTATCCGCACCGCAACGATACAGTTCTTCCATTGCAATGGATGCAGACGGACCGCCGATTCCCGTTGACGTTACACTTACCTTTACACCGTCAAGTGTTCCTGTGTATGTCACATATTCTCTGTTGTCTGCGATCAGTACCGGATTATCAAAATACTGTGCAATTTTGACACATCTTTTGGGGTCTCCCGGCAGGATCACATAGCGTCCTGCTTCACCTTTTGCTACCTGAATATGATACTGTCTGCCTGCGTCTTCTGAATAATTTTTCATAATCCTTCCATCCTTTACTGAATTTTTTTAGCTATTCTGCCGCTCACTGCCGCGAAGATACGAAACAGTTACAATCTTCACGTAAAACATTTTTACATCCTCATTTCCAATTTTTTTCCGGACACTCAGCAAAATAAGATCTTAAATATTATTGTTTGACAATTCTCCAAAAACTGTAATTTCACACGTTTTTTATGCATTTAGTATATCACCCGGAAAATTATATAACAAGAATCTCTTCTTATACCTGATATTTCTTTCTTGTGCCTTTAACATTCATTGTATATACCTCGTTTATGTTTATAGCAATTGTTACTGTTCACTCCGTTCTCAGTAACATGGCCAAAATTCATTCCAGATTGCCTGCGGCAATGGAATTT
>CAVCYJ010000258.1:0-4094 GCA_963605995.1 Holdemanella biformis
ATGTTTCAGTTTCTGGCTGGAAATCTGGAGTATCTGGGGCTGAGGCTGGATTTTGCCTATAATATCGTAAGTGCCGCTTCACTTGTCGGATTTCTGATGCTGCTGTATCAGCTTGCGCTGCGGATCACGGGAAAAATGTGCTGCGGAGTCGTGACGATTTTTCTGTTTTTCTTCAGAAGTGGAATGGCTTTTTTTCGATTTGCGTGGGAGCATATTCAGGCGGGGAATCTGCCGGAAACTCTGGCCGAGAATATGTCTTTTATCGGATATACCACCAATGAAAACTGGGGATTGTGGAATTTTAATGTTTATCTGAATCAGAGACATCTGGCGTTTGGACTTCTGATGGTGACTCTGACACTGTATCTGTTCATGGACTGGCTGGAGGCCGGAACCGCACATGAGGAGAAAGGTTTCCTCTGGATGAAGAATCGTTTCTTTTCAAAAGAGGGATGGAAGAGCAGAAATCCCGAGCAGGCACTGCTTATGGGATTATTCCTTGGTTTATGTGCGTTCTGGAACGGGGCGGCTGTGATTGGCGGTCTGCTGATCTTGTGTGGGTTTGCTGTTTTTTCAGATGGGAAAATTGATTATGCTGTTACAGCGGCCGTGACGATTTTCTTTTCATGGCTCCAGACAAAGATTTTTATTTCCGGAAGTGCCATGAGTCCTCAGCTTTATCTGGGATTTCTGGCAGAGGAGAAAACAGTCTGGGGAGTGATAAAGTATCTGTTCTGGATGAGCGGAGTCTTTTTCCTTGGCCTGGCGGTACTGGTGTGGTTTATGAGGAGGCGGGAGCGGACGATCCTGATGGGATTCCTTTTTCCGACGATTTTTGCGTTCGTATTGCTGATGACACCGGATATTAATGTGAATCACAAATATATCATGATTTCCTATGCATTTCTGGCAATTTTCTGGGCCTGGGCGGTTTGCAGTCTGTGGAATGGAAAAATCTGCCGGCAGATGAAAAATGATGATGTAAATCTGAGAGGTTCTGAAAAGTCCGGGATTTTGAGGATTTCAGGAAAAGTGGTGGCTGTCTTATTGGCCTTGTGTCTGAGTGCGACCGGTATCTACGACTTTGTGATAATTGTAAGGGGAAATGGTCCGGGCAGACGGGTGACTGTAAATCTGAACAGTGACCTGATGAAATGGCTCGCAGAGAATCTGGAGAATGATGATCTGCTGCTTACCCCGGAGTACAGTATGAATGAGGTAACGATGTCGGGAGTCATGCTCTATTGTGGCTGGCCGTATTATGCATGGTCGGCAGGCTACGACACGAACTACAGGGCTGCGCAGGCGGTAACTGTCTATACCACAACGGACAGTGAAGAACTCAAAAAAGTGGTGAAGCAGGAGAAAATCACGTATATTCTGTTTGAAGAAGGTTCGGAATTTGAACAGCAGCAGTGCAGAGAGGATACGATCGCTGCCACGTATGAGCAGGTCTATGAGACTGAAGATGGCAGGATACGGATTTACAGGACATCTGAGTAGTGAAACGGACAGCTGAGCCGGACTCGTATAGTAAGATAAAAAGGAATATATGTATTAAATGAGATGAGGAGGAAATACGGATGAAGAAATGGGCACCGCGTGTGCTTCTGGCGGCGGTTCTTGCAGGGCTGTCTGCATTTTTGTTAAAAGGAGATGTCTGGACATTCTGGACATGGTGGCTTTTGGCGTTTTTGATGGGGATGGTTGCCATGCCTGTAACAGGAAGACTGTTTGCGGGATTTGAGGACAAAGGCTGGATGTTTTCAAAGGTTCTGGCGATCACTGTGACAGGTTTTCTTACATGGCTGCTTGTGTCAGTGAAACTCCTGCCATTTACGGCTGTGACATGTATCGGTATATCACTGGTATGTGCAGCCGGCTGTGGAGTTTTGTATCATTTTCAGGTAAAGAGGGGAATTGAATGTATTCCGACTGGAAAGGGAGAACTGGTTTACCTGGAAGAAATCCTGTTTTTTGCTTTTTTTTTGATGTGGACGTATTTCGCGGGATTCCGTCCGCAGGCTTACGGAACTGAGAAGTTTATGGATTATGGTTTCATGGAAGCTATGATGCGGAGTACGACACTTCCGGCGAGGGATCTGTGGTATTCGGAAGGTACTATCAACTATTATTATGGCGGCCAGTATTTTGCTGTATTTCTTACAAAGCTGACGGGCAGCAGGGTAGAGCTTACTTATAATCTGATGCGTACCTTTGTGGCTGCATTTGCGTTTGTGCTGCCGTTTTCGCTGGTTTATCAGATGTCTGTGGACCGGCTCAAGGGAAGCCTGACAGGAAAGAAACGCTGTATACCGGCGGTATCCGGGATCCTTGCGGGACTTTCGGTATCGATTGCGGGAAATATGCATTATGTGGTTTACAGCAAGATTATTCCATGGATCCAGAAGCTGCAGGGAAAAGAAGTGGACAGTTACTGGTTTCCGGATGCGACCCGTTATATCGGATACAATCCGGATGTGGATGTAGATAAGACGATTCATGAATTTCCCTGCTATTCTTTTGTGCTGGGGGATCTTCATGCACACGTAGTCAACGTGATGTTTGTGCTGTTTCTGGTGGGGCTTCTTTATGCATGGATGCGAAGTGTGCGTATGAGAGAAGCTGTTATCGGGAAGCCGGGACGAAAGGAATTCTGGAAAAAGCAGCTGCTGATTCCGCATATTCTGCTGGCGGCAGTGATGATCGGTATGTTCCGGTTTACGAATTTCTGGGATTTTATCATTTATTTTGTGGTAGCCGGCGGAGTGGTGCTGTTTACGAATATTGTGCAGTTTGACGGTAAAGTGAAGAAGATTCTGGCCGTGACGGTGGTTCAGGCAGTGGAGATCATTGTGATCTCATATGTGGTTTCATTGCCGTTTACTTTGCAGTTTGACAGTATGTTCAAGGGCGTGGGAATCGCACAGCATCATTCTATGATCCATCAGCTTTTGATTCTGTGGGGACTGCCGGTAGTGCTGACTGTTATGCTGATCGTATGTATTATATGGGAAAAGCTTCGGGGCGGTGCGAACAGGAGTCTGTATAAGCTGATGAAGGCAATCACAGTGCCGGATCTTTTTGCAGTTATTATGGGGCTGTGTGCGATTGGGCTGATCGTAATTCCGGAACTTGTTTATGTAAGGGATATTTATGAAGCGAAGAATGCCAGGGCGAATACCATGTTTAAGCTGACCTATCAGGCATATATGCTGTTTGGCATGACGATGGGGTACGGGATTTTCCGTATGCTGGTGACTGTGCGAAGGAAGGTGTTTAAGGTTGTGCCGGTGGTCGGGCTGGTGCTGCTTTGTTGGACGTTTGGATATTTTGGAAACAGTGTGCGGGCATGGTTTGGCGAAGTGTGGAATCCATCGGAATATAAGGGGCTGAATGCGACTTCTTTTCTGGAGAATGATTTCGCGGAGGATGTGTCCGGTATCAGGTGGCTGAAGGAGAATATTAAGGGATCGCCGGTTGTGCTTGAGGCGAACGGAGACAGTTATAGCGGATATGAGCGTGTTTCTGCTATGACAGGGCTGCCGACTGTGCTTGGATGGTATGTGCATGAGTGGCTGTGGAGAGATGATACTGCGGATCTGAATCAGAAGAGTTCGGATGTTGAGAGTATCTATACTTCGGTAGATGAGGAATATGTGAAGGAGCTGCTGGAGGAGTATGATGTTTCTTATATTTTTGTCGGTTCGACGGAACGGGAGAAATATGGGGAGGCATTGAATGAGGATATGCTGAAGTCACTGGGGAATGTGGTGTTCCAGGATGAGGTGTATGATACTTATATTGTTAAGGTTGATAAGTGAGTTGATGAAGATGGCGGCGATTGGGCCGCCATTTTTGTGATTTTGTATGGAAAGGGACGCGCAGAAAAATATTTCATTTCCTGTGCGGTTTCGGGCACTAAGATATTCTAAGCCGCCCAAAATCTGCTAAAAGCATGAGAAATCAGAGCCAAACTCGCCTGCGGCTCAGACAGTGTCTCTGATTTCTCATAACGCGGATTTTGGCCGGCTAAGAATATCTAAGAACCCTGCAAATGCACAGGAAATGAAATATTTTTCTGCGCTGGTATG
>CAVCYJ010000259.1:0-4082 GCA_963605995.1 Holdemanella biformis
GTTTCCGCGGTACCACCTGATTTCAGAGTCTTGCTCTGCACTTTGTCAGTACTGATATACTGTGTTCCTGTAACGTGGAACTGACGTTGAAGCCTACTGAGCATACTTGATATGCCGTTGGGTCCACTGCTCGGGGGCTACTTCTACAGTTCGTTCATGAAAGCTCGCACCTGCCGCTTCCTCTCTGTATTTCGCGAGGCTGTATACTCCTCCCTGTCATTGCATTTGCTAATTACTATTAGGCTGTTGTTTATTGGTTGTTATTATACATTTTGAGGTGTGCAGTTGTCAAGTCTGGATTTAACCGAATCAGGCAATTAACAGGCGGATGATTTTATCCCAGGATTGCCTTGAGGTCTTCTTCCGGTGTGGTTACAGGTGCGATGTTGTAGTTCTCTGCCAGATAGTTCAGGACATTTGGTGAGATGAATGCCGGGAGTGTCGGGCCTAAACGGATGTCTTTGATTCCCAGATGGAGCAGGGTGAGGAGGATGCAGACTGCTTTCTGCTCGTACCAGGAGAGGATCATGCTTAATGGCAGTTCGTTTACACCGCAGTTGAATGCTTCTGCAAGGGCTACCGCTACTTTGATGGCGCTGTAGGCATCGTTGCACTGACCCATGTCCATGATTCTCGGGAGTCCACCGATGGTTCCGAGGTCAAGGTCGTTGAAGCGGTATTTTCCGCAGGCGAGGGTGAGGATGATGGTGTCATCCGGGGTCTGTTTTACAAAGTCTGTGTAGTAGTTTCTGCCTTTGCGGATGCCGTCACAGCCGCCTACCAGGAAGAAGTGGCGGATGGCACCGGATTTGACTGCTTCGATTACTTTATCTGCTACACCGAGTACTGTTCCGTGGGCGAAGCCTGTCATGACTTCGGTTCCGCCGTTGATTCCTGTAAACTGAGTGTCTTCTGCGTAGCCGCCAAGTTTAAGGGCTTTCTCGATCACAGGGGTGAAGTCTTTTTTGTCATCAATATGAGTAACTTCCGGGAATGATACCATTTCTGTTGTGAATACACGGTCTTTGTAGCTTGCTTTCGGCGGCATGAGGCAGTTGGTCGTGTAGAGGATCGGTGCAGGGATGTTGTCAAATTCCTTCTGCTGGTTCTGCCATGCTGTGCCGAAGTTTCCTTTGAGGTGCGGGTATTTCTTCAGTTCCGGATATGCGTGTGCAGGGAGCATTTCACCGTGTGTGTAAATGTTGATTCCTTTTCCTTCTGTCTGCTGAAGAAGGAGTTTCAGGTCGTAGAGGTCGTGTCCTGTTACTACGATGAACGGGCCTTTTTCTACTTTGAGAGGTACAGTTACAGGTGCAGGTGTGCCGAAAGTTTCTGTATTGGCTTTGTCAAGGAGTGCCATGCAGCTTAAATTTACTTTTCCGACTTCGAGAACTATCGGAAGAAGTTCTTCCATTCCCCAGTCCTCCGCAAGTGCATATAATGCTTTGTAGAAGAAATCGTTTACTTCCTGGTCTTTGTAGCCGAGAACCATTGCGTGGTATGCATAGGCTGCCATTCCTCTGATTCCAAAGAGGATCAGCGATTTGAGGGAGCGGATGTCTTCGTTGGCATTCCACATACAATTCATATCATAGTTGTCTGTATTTCCACATCTGGAGGCGCAGGCTGCACAGTCAGGAACGATTTTGTTTTTTTCTGCGTTTACTTTGTCGATCATTTCGCGGATGGAGCTGTCGTCGAAGGCTACGTTGGTAACTGTGGTGAAGAGTCCTTCGATCACGATACGGTCTGTGGTTTCTTTTCTTTCATTATTAGAACAGGCGCGGGCAAGTCCGATAAGTGCTCCTGTCAGTTCATCCTGAAGTCCGGCTGTGTCTGCGGTTTTTCCGCATACTCCTGCTTTTCCGGTACATCCGCTGCATCCGGCTGTCTGTTCACACTGAAAACAAAACATCTGTTTCTCCATTTTTTCTCTCCTTTATGTTTTATGATTTTATTTTTTAGTTTCGCTGTTTTTTTACATATTATCCACGATCTGACCGTCTGTGGAGATGATTTTTACCTGCCATGGGATGAATTTTCCACTGTTTTTCAGGGCTGTTTCTGCTGCTCTGGCAAGACCGCCGCAGCATGGAACTTCCATTCGCACGATGGTCACACTCTTAATATCGTTCTGGCGGATGATCTCGGTCAGTTTCTCACTGTAATCGCCCTCATCCAGCTTCGGACATCCGATCAGTGTGATGCGGTTGCGGATAAATTCCTGATGGAAGTTTGCATAAGCGTATGCGGTGCAGTCTGCTGCGATCAGAAGGTGTGCTCCGTCGAAATATGGCGCGTTGACCGGTACTAATTTGATCTGTACCGGCCACTGGCGCAGTTCTGATTCTGCCGGAGTACCAGACTGTGTACAGGTTCTTTCTTCTTTATGTGGCGCTCTGAGAATTTTCTTAGCCATGCTTCCAGGACAGCCTGTAAAAATCTTGCCGATGCCGTGTTTTGGTTCTGCAGTGCCGGAGCCTGCGCATGATGAGTCTGCTGATTTCGCATCTGCAGTTTCTGTTCCGTTCTCTGCATTTGCTTTCATGTTTGCTTCTACTGCTGCCTCGTCAAAGGCTGCTGCTTCTCTTTGTATAAATGAAATCGCATTTGTCGGACATACCGGCAGGCAGTTGCCTAAGCCGTCGCAGTAGTCATCACGCAGTAATTTTGCCTTTCCGTCTACGATGCCGATGGCTCCTTCCTGACAGGCGCTGGCGCATAAACCGCATCCGTTGCAGCGTTCTTCGTCGATGTGGATGATCTGTCTTATCATGTGTTTTCCTCCTGTAAATGATTTGTTTCTATATTAACTGTCTGTGTTCTCTTGATTACAGGACAAAGTATATCGGATATTTCGTTTTAAGTATGTTGTAATAACAACATATATAAAAAATCTCAGAACTTTTTCTTCAGGGGAATGCCCTTCTATAAGTATCTGCTACATTGACGCAGGCTTTCACGCTCTGATGGGCTGGATTAAGATGCATTACGGTGATATTTATGATATCGCCGGCGAACATCACAGCCGCACCTGCGTCTGTTGTCTGTTTTTCTCCCTGAATGCCCGTGGTGTCATGTGATATCTGGCTTTAAATACCCGGTGAAAATAGCTGTTATTCTCATACCCCACTGCCGCTATGATATCACTGACCGGAAGATCTGTGTCGCATATCAGTTCTACTGATTTGTTCAGGCGTTTGCGCTGGAGCAGTTCTTTGAAATTAAAGCCTGTGCTCTTTTTGATCATTTTGCTCAGTACGTGCATCGGCAGATGAAGCATCGTGCACAGCTCCGTCAGGGTTGCTGTCCTGTACTTCTGCTCAATGTAATCCAGCGTAGTCATCGAAATCATATTTTCATACTGATTCGGCACACGCATTTCCACATACTGTACGGAATCCACCAGATACAGAAAGATCAGCCCCATGGTTGTCTGGTTGATACGGTTATTCTCCCCTTTTCCTGTTACCAGTGAATAGATCATGTTTTCAAGCAAATTCTGGATCTGCAGAACCTCTGAGACTTTGAAATACAGATACTGTCCTCTCTCTTCATCCTGCCTTAAGATATTTACCAGAAAATCTGCCAGAATATTATTATTTCCGGCCATGGAATAAGCGACATCAAAAAATTCCGGAAGCACCATAAAGTTGATCGCAATGTCATTTTTTCCTGCGGGAAGGATCTCATGTCTGGTAAACTGGTTCAGAAAAAGCAGCTCACCTTTTCCGACAGATACTTTCTTTCCATCTATGATATTGGTGACAGAGCCTTCGCAGACATAGAGTACTTCTATGAAATTATGCCTGTGCGCCGGAAAATGGACAAAGCGCGTATGTGTCCGCACAGTGATCAGTTTTCCCTCGCTGAGCATTTTGCTGCTGTCTACAATAAAATCCTTGCCGGAAGTATACAATTCCTTGTCCACTTCTGCTTTTCCGTCCAGAATCTTCTGCTCTTCTTCTGTAATTTTTCTTAACTGATCTAACAGTGCCTGCTGCATTTCCTGTCACTCCTTCCAGTATGTGCTGTGAACTCTCTGCTGAACATTATACCGAAAACATTTTCCTCTGGCAACT
>CAVCYJ010000260.1:0-1751 GCA_963605995.1 Holdemanella biformis
ATTAGCTCAGTCGGTAGAGCACTTGACTTTTAATCAAGTTGTCCGGGGTTCGAATCCCCGATGCTTCACTTTAGAACTTCTGTGAATATCACAGAAGTTTTTTATATTCTGGAAATATACCCGCAACCTTTAGACAGTAGTAAGTAACGAAGTGGATAATTTTATCTTTGACCATAAATAAAAAAAGTTTTTAGAAGAAAATCTGAATTCTGGTTCTGAAATGGATGCTGTACTGCATAAATTATTAGTACCTGATAGTCGTAGGAAGTGCGCAGCCTTAACGGCGGACAGGTCCTATTATGTTTGAATCTTATGTGATGATATGCAGAACAGGAGGAGTTTTATGAAGAATATGATAAAAAATCTGAAGAATTACATTCAGATAATAGTGACGGCTATTACCTGTTTCGTAATGGGAATCGTATGTGAGACTCCAAAGGTTAAGTTAATTTCTGAATATATTGTCAAAGATACAAAGACCAGGAAGACTGGGACAGACCTACATTTAGATGAAAAAAAGAATGCCAGAAAAAGCAAAATTATATACTGGAATGAACCAAGAATCCAGAACAGAATAAATAAGTCTGTGTATTTCAATACGGGGTGAAAATCCCCGTATGAATTTATAAAAGATCAGGAAAACTTACTGCCTTTAAGTATGAGCAAGTAGCGAAGCGGATTGCGAATATCCGCTTGACGAGGATTGCTATAGAATCTCTCTGATTCTTATGAGCAAAAAGTATACATACAGATAAATGGATGTGTATATACTGAAAAGAAAAAGAACCGGAATTTGGACGGTCTTATATGAGAAAGTCTTTTTGGTTCGGAACAACGGGTATCTTTTGTCTTTTTTTTATTCCTTACTTAATCACTGGTATTTTTAATGG
This sequence comes from Holdemanella biformis, assembly GCA_963605995.1. GTDB lineage: Bacteria > Bacillota > Clostridia > Lachnospirales > Lachnospiraceae > Blautia_A. The sequence continues at coordinate 891 of CAVCYJ010000260.1, forward strand.
TATAGATACAGCACTGGTAAATGGTAAAATTGATCTGGAAGTAGTACTGCCGGTTCTTGTGGCAGAGCAGATCAGAGAAAATTATGAGCTGGAAACAATAAAAGCACAGACGATTATTGCACGGTCAAATTTGTGCATATACATAGGGGAGCAGGAAAATCTGAGTCTTGTTTTAGGACAGATAAAAAAGAAAGCAGATGAAGAAATTTTATATCGTGTGCTTAAATATGAAAATTATGGGAAAGCAGTAGAAGAAACTGCAGGGAAAATCCTTACCTGGAAAAAGGAATTAAAGCAGATTCCCTATCATGAGATTAGTGCCGGGAAGACAAGAAATGGAGAAGAAGTTTTCCACAGTGAGGAAGGGAGTTATCTTAAATCTGTGCACAGTGATGTGGATAAGAAGTCAGATAATTTTTATTCCAGTGTATACATAAATAAAAATATTTTTCCGGGAGAGCTGAAAATAAAATCAAGAGACAGTGCAGGTTATGTTACAGAGATTCTGGCTGATGGGAAAATATTAGAAGGGGAATCTTTCAGAAAGGAGTTGGGACTCACTTCTGCAAATTTCACAATTCAGGAAACAGGAAACAAAATAAAATTTCTGTGCAAAGGGCGAGGACACGGAATGGGATTTTCGCAGTATGGTGGGAATGATATGGCTGGTAATGGGAGTTCCGCAGAGGAAATACTGGAGTATTATTTTCCGGAAATGAAAATTCAGCAGACTGCTATTCTGTGAAGTGTGACCTGTAGCCGTGAAGATACAGAACAGTTATGATAAATTGTAACTATTCAGCAGTTTACTATTCCGCGAGGTGTTTTGGCATGAAAATGCCAAAATCCCGAGACATACAA
>CAVCYJ010000260.1:1761-4060 GCA_963605995.1 Holdemanella biformis
TCCCATCGCCGCAGGCGATTTTCAATGGATTTTGACTCGTAACTGTGAAGGTACAGAACAGTTACGACAAATTTTTTGAATAGCTAGGACAATTCTGGACACCCTATAGATATGAAGATGAAATAGAGGTGAAAGGAATATGATGAATAACAGAATTACTCGAATGATTGCCAATACGGTTGGTCTGGCTGCTGTGGCAGCACTGGGAATCACTGTATATCAGCTGGGGACAGCTCCTGTCAAAGAGAAAACAGTTGAGGAACAGAAAGAGAAGGTTGATGAAGATGCAAATGAAACAGATGATGAAGAGTATGATGATCAGATTGTAACGGATACGGGAACAAACCAGGTCGAAGCTGAAATTCAGACGCAGGCAGAAGATAAGAAGAATACAGATAGCATGGGATTAGTATCCGAAAATGAAACCACAGATGGAACCGGGAGTCTGAATGAGAATACAAATGAAAACGGGGTGGAATTTCAGCAGAATGAGGAAGAAGCATCAGATGATGCAGAAAATGAAACCGCAGATGTTTCCGCAGCTGTGCTTAATCTGCCGGAGGTGAATTTTTCTGAGGATACATTAATGGAATGGCCGGTGAATGGAAACATTCTGTTGGATTACAGTATGGATCAGACTACTTATTTTCCAACGCTTGACCAGTATAAACTAAGTCCGGCTATTGCTGTAGGAGCTGTAGAAGGAGCACCGGTAGTGGCTGCGGCAAATGGTATCGTTTATTCTGTTAAACAGGATGTGCAGACCGGTACAACTGTAACAATGGAACTTGGAAATGGATATCAGGCAGTTTATGGACAGCTGACAGATGTGAATGTTTTTGAAGGTGATACTGTAAAAAAAGGTACAACTATCGGATATGTTGCACAGCCGACGAAGTATTACAGTACAGAGGGAACCAACCTTTATTTTGAAATGAAAAAGGATGGAGAACCGATTGATCCAATCGTATATCTGCCATAATTTACTGAACAGGGAAGTGTAGTTAAAAATTTTGGTATTTGCAACAAAAATGTTATCTGTAGTATAATGAAAAAAACGGGTAACTATTCAGCAGTCTGATATCCCGGTGTCCTGGCATGAAGATGGCAGAAACCGGGATATACAAGCCAGAAGCCTATTGATGAAGATACTGAATAAATACAAATCAAAAAGGAGATTTTGCATGAATATTAACGAGATAGCAAAACTGGCAGGAGTCTCCAGAGCTACTGTATCCAGATATTTAAATGATGGTTATGTCAGCGAAGAGAAGAAAAAAATTATTCGCAGCGTAATCGAAGAAACCGGGTATCAGCCATCATCTCAGGCTCAGATGCTGCGCACAAAGAAAACAAAGCTGGTAGGTGTTATTTTACCAAAGATTGATTCTAACACGATCAGCAGAGAGGTTGCCGGGATCAGTGATATTCTTACAAAGCAGGGGTATCAGATTATTCTTGCAAATACAAATAACAATATTGAGGAAGAATTGAAATATCTTTCTCTGTTTAAAGATAATCAGGTGGATGGTGTTATTTTTATTGCGACTATTCTGACGAAGCAGCATAGAGACATGTTGAAGGAGTATAAGGTTCCGATTGTTTTGCTTGGACAGCGTCTGGAAGGGTATCCGTGTATTTATCAGGATGATCATAAGGCTGCCATGAGTCTTACTGAACAGATGGTAAAGACGGGCAGGAAGTTTGGGTATATTACAGTTACAGATAAGGATGAAGCTGTTGGAAGAAAGAGAATGTCCGGTGTTGAGGAGGTTCTCAGTAAAAATCAGATTGAATTAAACAGTGAGTACGTGAAATACGGAGATTTTACATTGGAATCCGGATATGAGAAAGCGGGAGAACTGTTTGGTAAACATCCGGATATTGATACGCTTATCTGTGCGACTGATACCATGGCGGTGGGAGCAGTAAGCTGGCTGAAGAAGAATGGATATAAGATACCGGAGCAGGTTCAGATTGCAGGCATGGGAGACAGTTATCTGGGTAAGATTGTAGAACCGAAACTGACAACTGTGCATTTCTATTATAAGACAAGTGGAATGGAATCAGCGAAGATGCTGGTGGATCTGATGGAATCAGAGAATGTATTGGTACATAAAGAGATTAAGATGGGATGCAGGGTGGTGATGAGAGAGTCTCATCGGAGTATAGATATATAGTATAGAGATAAAGATTAAAGAGTCAGGATACCTGAGAACCGGGAATCCTGACTCTTTTTAACCAAATCAAGTAAGTCCCCTGCTTCAATTGCGAAAAGCAATAAGCAGTGTGTGGGGAC
>CAVCYJ010000261.1:0-4051 GCA_963605995.1 Holdemanella biformis
GCACGGTGGTGTGAGAGGTCGGGAAAATTTATTTAATTTTCCCTCCTACTCGATTATGAGCAGGCAGTGAACAGGAAATGATTCCATAATGTTATGATGATATGAAAAGTCTTCTGGCCGGGATATTTCATTGTGATATGTTACAAAAATGTATTCGATAAATGTAATTAAAATTGTTGAAATATCTTATGCTTTTTCGATAAAGGTCGAATGATGGCGGTAAAAACACCGAAAAACTACCAAAGCTATGTTGAGATTTTTGTGTAATTATGATAAACTGAATGCAGTTAAAAAAGGCAGAAAAAATCAATCTGGAGACGAAAAATGAAGAAAAAATTAGAACTTGTCTGCTGGATTTTATTTACCATATGCTCAGGGGTTTGCTTCTTTATTAATTTCATGAGTAAACCGCCGGCAGGCGATACACACGCATTTACTTTATATCTGATCGCTGCCGCAGCAGTATCCATGCTGTATCCGGTATGCATGTTTATTCTCGGAGTGAGAAACCGGTATCTGTATGAGAAACTGAAGGAACTCGCTGAAGAGAAATATGAAACAGTGAATTCAAAAACCTCAAAAGAATTCAGAACATCCGTACCGGGATATACAGTACCTGATATGAATGTACTTGTCAGTGCCCTTACTGCCGGAGATAAACTCACAGAAGAAGAGAAGGATGCTTTACTGGAATACATTAAGACGAAATGATGTGATGTTTAAATGGAACTGTTACTCTGTATGTCCATAGCAGGAACAATACCTGTTGTGATCTGTTTATTTTTGTACATAGTCCAGAGTGATAACTACAATTATATTCTTGCAAGAAGACTGTTACTGACAGGATTGATCTTTTATCTGCTCCCTGTGCAGATGGTTAAATATCTGCTTCCGGAGAAAGCATATCCGACAGTGCTTTTTGATGAAGAAGCGCAGTTATATTTATCCAATTCATTATCTTTCTGGCATGAAAGACCGGGTGAATATGTATGGATACCTCAATGGTTTAATATCGTTGCAGTTTTCTGGCTGACAGGTGTTATTGTATTTTCTCTTTATGAGGTTATGAAATATCTGAAGGAAACCCGTTATATCAGAGATTTGATTTTTGAAACGGTTGAGGATACCGAAAATAACCTTACTTATTATCTGATACCTGATGGGATCTGCGGTCCGTGTACTGTTGGATTTTTCCATCAGAAAATAGTGATTCCTGAAAGTTTTCCGCTTTATTCGGATTTTATCATGGTATATAAACATGAATATGCTCATCTGAGACACCATGATAATCTTGTGAAGCTTTTATGTTTTCTGGTGAGATGCCTGCACTGGATGAATCCGATTGCGTACCTTTTATTTTATCTTTATAGTGACACGGCAGAAATAGTCAGTGACAGCGCAGCCGTAGAGGGCTGTACAAAGGAAAAACGTCTGGACTATGCCCGACTGTTAGTATTGGAGGCTTCAGCTGCGGATGTCCTCCCGATTGTATGGAAAAATAACCTTTCCGGATTAAAGAGGAAAGAAGGAAAGGCTAAGAATATAATTAAAAGGAGGATCAACTATATGATGAAAGAAAAGAGGAAAGGATTGCTGCAGAGAGGACTTATGGTGGCGGTATCAGCGCTGACGGTTGTGGCTGGTGCCGGGACGGTGTTGGCATATGAGGCTATGCCTTCATCAGATGCAAGCTTTAGTGAAATTATTTTTGATGATTCTTTAAATGATTTTGGAGATGATTGTATAGATGTAACGGATTCTTTTGATTTTTCACAAGGGGACAGCATATTTGTGGATTTAAGTGGTATTCAATCAATATGTGATGAATCAGTAGATTCTGCTTCTACCTATGCATTATGTACTCATGTTATGGTAGATGGAACGTTTTATACTCATGCAAAAAATTCATCAGGTGGATGTACAATTAAAGTGTATACTTGTCAAAAGTGTAAAAAATGTGGTTATCGAGCTAATGCGGTCTATTCACATACTATAACATCTACAAAATGTACACATTAATAATATAAAAATTAGGATTCCAGTTATTTGTTTGACGAACATTTAGCTGGGATTTTTTATAATATTATTTTTCTGAAATACTTTCTCAATATCACCCCCATTTCCCTCTTGCATTTTCAAACAAGTTAGAATATACTAACCAATAGAGTTAGGAAAAACAAACTCTCACGTGAATAAATCATTTGAACTCCGTCCGGAGAGCTGCTGAAATCTTCGGAATACAGGATCATATCTGTGAATCTGCTGAAATCCCGGTCAGGCCAAAACCGGTCAACGGATATGGTTCAGGTATATCTGTAAACTGACAGATGTATTACTGGTACATCCTTAAAGGAGATGTACCGGGAGTCCAAATGAAAAACCAGAAAGGGGATTTATCATGTACTTAGAAATTGAGAAAGTAATTGGAAGAGAAATTCTGGATTCCAGGGGAAATCCGACAGTAGAGGCAGAAGTATATCTGATGGATGGCACTGTTGCAAGAGGAACAGCTCCAAGCGGTGCGTCTACAGGAGAATTCGAGGCTCTGGAATTAAGAGATGGAGATAAAGCACGTTACCTTGGAAAAGGTGTGCAGAAGGCAGTAGAGAACATCAACACTACAATCAATGAAGCAATTGAAGGCCTTGATGCAGGTGATATCTATGCAGTAGACGCAGCCATGATCGAAGCAGACGGAACAAAGGATAAATCCAAACTTGGTGCAAATGCAATCCTTGCTGTATCTATCGCCTGCTGCAGAGCGGCAACAACCTCTCTTGAGATCCCGCTGTATCGTTTCCTTGGTGGTGTATCCGGAAACCGTCTTCCGGTACCAATGATGAATATTGTAAACGGTGGTTGCCATGCATTATCATCAGGTCTGGATGTACAGGAATTCATGATCATGCCGGTCGGAGCACCTTCCTTCAAAGAATGCTTAAGATGGTGTGCGGAAGTATTCCACGCACTTGCCGCTATTCTGAAAGAACGCGGACTTGCCACATCAGTAGGTGATGAAGGTGGTTTCGCACCTGCCCTGAAATCCGACGAAGAAGCAATTGAGACAATCCTCGAAGCAGTGAAGAAAGCAGGATATGAGCCGGGCAAAGACTTCAAGATTGCCATGGACGCAGCTTCCTCCGAGTGGAAGAGTGAAAAAGGCAAAGGATATTACAAACTTCCAAAAGCCGGAACAGAATATACATCCGAAGAGCTTATTGAACACTGGGCTAAATTATGTGAGAAATATCCGATCATTTCCATCGAAGACGGTCTGGATGAGGAAGACTGGGAAGGCTGGCAGAAGCTTACCGCAAGACTCGGCGATAAGGTACAGCTTGTTGGTGATGACCTGTTTGTTACAAATACAGAGAGACTTGCCAAAGGTATCAGCCTTGGCGCAGGTAATGCGATCCTGATCAAATTAAACCAGATCGGTTCCGTATCCGAAACACTGGAAGCAATCAAGATGGCTCACAAAGCAGGCTATACCGCAATTTCTTCACACCGTTCCGGCGAGACAGCAGATACAACGATTGCTGACCTTGCAGTAGCACTGAACACTTGCCAGATCAAGACAGGCGCACCAAGCAGATCCGAACGTGTTGCCAAATACAACCAGCTTCTGCGCATCGAAGAAGAACTCGGCGCAAGCGCTGTATATCCTGGAATGAAAGCCTTCAACGTAAAACAGGACTGATAAGAAAATTTACCTCCATAACTGAATCGTAAAAAGCAAAATATATTTTCTCTTGCTAAGATTATATGTCCAGACCGATGTGCAGTCTAAAAAAACTTCGAGCAACTGACTGTCTGATAACAACACCCTTTGAGGTTCCGGCAATTGCACCAGATGATTTTATAAAAGCATACAGATAAAGATATACAAAGCGATTAAGGCATCTATCAGAAATGGTAGGTGCCAGAGATTTCGCTTTTAAGAAAAAAGATGCCAGTTTTACCAAGAGTTTATGCGGAAAACCGTAAAGAACCATATGGAATAAAAAGTTACAGTTTTTTTATGCATAAACAATCAAAAAGGACACCTTTT
>CAVCYJ010000262.1:0-4048 GCA_963605995.1 Holdemanella biformis
CGCTATTATCAATTGACTTGCTTTCGTTCTGATATTATAATACTTTTTGATGTCAGGGTTTCAAAGTGCTTTCCCTGACCCGATATCTGCAAATTACTATAATTTTGTAACTGTTCAGTGCCTTCGCGGAACAGCAGACTGCTGAATAGTTACTGATTTTTATCTTACATTTTGGGAGGAACTTTTGATGGCTGACAAAATCCTGATCGTGGATGATGATCCTGCGATCTGCAAACTTCTTGAGAAGGTAATGCACAGTAATGAGATGGAGACTTCTACTGTAAACTGCGGAATGGAGGCTCTCTCTGTTCTGAAAAATCATACTTTCGACCTGATCCTGATGGATATTATGCTTGGAGATATGGAAGGATTTGAGGTTATCAAACGCATCCGTAATCAGGGGATCAGTACTCCTGTCATCATTATCAGCGGCAGAAGTGAAGATTATGATTCCCTTTATGGGCTTTCTCTCGGTGCTGATGATTATGTGACCAAGCCGTTCCGTCCGCTTGTACTTGGTGCCAAGGTAAAGGCTCTGATCCGCAGGAACAAAAATATGGTGCTTGATAATCACGATACTCTGGAATGTGGACCGTTTTCTTATGAAATTTCCACCATGCGCTTTTACAAAAACGGAGAAGAACTGATTCTTTCTTCTAAGGAAGCTTCTCTGCTTCTCCTGTTTATGAAGCATCCCCAGCAGGTTTTTACCAAGGATATGATCTATGAGCACGTATGGGGAAATACCGTCGCAGTTGACGACAATGCGATCATGGTTTATATTAACCGCCTTCGCGGCAAGATTGAAAATGACCGCCAGAAACCGGTGCATATTATTACGGTACGCGGACTGGGTTATCGGTTCGTGCCGTAGTATATTTGTGCCATCAAACGCATATTAAGAAAGGCTGCCGCCAGAAAGCATCTGCTTTAGTGCGACAGCCTCTCTTGAATTCTTTCACGTTCCCGGTAAATAATTCAGAAGTTTTTTATGAGAATCCTGCAGCAGGATTCTTTTTTTGTCCCTGTCAGGGAATTTTCTTGCAGATCGATGCCAGGAAGATACAGGCAGCAAGGAGGTCTGCGCATCCTCCGGCACTGATCCCTGCCCTGGTGTATTCAGCATCCATCAGGAGCAGTTTTTCCATTGCGTGTTCGCCGTAGGCACCGCCTTCGTTCAGAAAGTTCAATGCCTGAATCTGAACTTCATACAGTACCTGGGGATTTTTTCTTGAAAGGATGTTTGAATCCTGAACTCTGCTCATCAGCGCGAACAGGATCTGGAGCTTTATCTTATTCCATTCTTTTTTCTTATAAATGCCATCTGCCAGCACAGGAAGTGCGATTTCAGTTACGGACGGATACCCCGCCAGTGCTTCTCCACGGATGCCTGCGGTCCCATATTCTCTGAGATTTTCTTCTCCGTGAGTGGAGCATTTTCCGGTATGGAATGAAAGCGCGGATAATTCATTCTTTAATACCCTGGAAGTCATCTCCTGTTCTACACGGATCAGAGTTCTCAGATTGATCTCGCCGTAATCTTTCATGCATCTTCCCGCTGCTGCGCAGAAGATACCCAGAGTAAAGATCATCCCTTTGTGTGTGTTTACCCCGTCCGTTGCCTGAAACATAGCTTTCTCTGCCATGATCCCGGTCTTTCGGATCGCGGTGAAAAGTTCTTCTCTGGTGCAGGTGAGCAGATATCCCTGGGCTGCCATACGGATGAACCATGGTTTCAGTGCTTCGGCACTTCTCTCAAATGTCTGTACATCCATGTCCGTATGCGCACCGCAGGAATACAGATCCACAAGGCCGGGCTTCGGCGTAGTATAAACCTCTTCTAACAGGGCATAGTATGCTTTCATGCCGATGCTTTCCGCGATATATTCTGCTGTCTGTTCCTGTCTGTGTACTGCTGCCTGCTTTTCCTTTATCATCTTTATCCAATCCTCTATACTGTCACAGATGGTCATTTACTGAGTCAAACAGATAAGTTCATTCTCATTCGCTGCATAACTCTGCGCCAGATAACGGCTTCACAGTCTATTTTTCTTCAGCAAACTCAAATGGTTTGATCTGGCGTACCACATCCATGATCGTACCGTCACGGCTCTCGATGATTCCGACTACGCGGTCACCGAACTCAACCTTCTGTGGTTCTCCTGCGATCTCGTATGCGATATCACGGAGATGTTCAATGGTTGTGAATGGAAGATCAACACCTTCCATCGCTTCGATCAGATCTTTTCTTCTCGGGTTGATCGCGATACCATAATCAGTGATGACTACGTCTACGCTCTCGCCCGGTGTGGTAACTGTAGTTACATCTGTACAGATCGCCGGTGTTCTTCCCTGAAGAAGCGGTGCAATGACGATCGCACATTTTGCACCTGCCGCTGTATCCGGATGACCACCCTGGGCACCGGTGATCATTCCGTTGGAGTCTACAACGACATTGCAGTTGAAGTTTACGTCTACCTCAAGGGCTGCAAGAATTACGAAATCCAGCTTGTTGACAACAGCACCTTTGTTAAATGGGTTCGCATACTCTCCTGCACTGATGCGGAAGTGATGGAGATCCTTTACAGACTCTACGGCTGCAAGGTCGAAGTCCTGGGTATCCAGAAGTGCATCTACCTGTCCGTCGATCAGCAACTGACACATCGGTTTGGTAAGTCCGCCCACGCCAAATCTCATGCGCACGCCACGTTCTTTCATGACTTTTGCAAGAGAGATGGTGGATGCGATGGATGCACCGCCTACACCGGTCTGGTAAGAAAAACCATCTTTGAAATAAGGAGTATTTATTACAAACTGAGTACAGTAATCTGCCATCATCAGCTTACGCATATCTGTGGTAGGTTTGGCTGCACCAGTTGCAATCTTGTTTGGATCACCGATCTCATCTACCTTAACTACATAGTCCACATTTGTCATGGAAATATGTGCCGGGAAGTTCGGGAACGGAACCATACAGTCTGTGATGGCAACTACGTTGTCTGCATACTGAGCATCCGCCATCGCATAGGAAAGCACACCACAGTCGGATTTTCCGCCGATACCACGGCAGTTTCCGTATTCATCACAGGTAGGAGTTCCGATGAATGCAATGTCAATCTTCGTCTCACCTGTTACCAGCGCGCGGACACGTCCGCCGTGGGAACGCATGATGGCAAGACCTTTTAATTTGCCATTGGAAATCGCTTCACCGATTTTTCCCCGGACACCGGATGACTGGATGTTTGTGATCGTTCCGTCTTCAATATATTCTACAAGAGCATCATGAGCTTTGCCAAGGGAGCTTGCACAGATCGTGATATCTTTGATCCCCATGTCATGAATCTCTTTCATAACCATATTTACTACATAATCACCTTCACGGAAGTGGTGATGAAAGCTTACAGTCATTCCGTCTTTGATGCCACATTTTACAAGTACATCATGAATGCTGTCTACTACTTTGCTTCCATTGGAGTTGATGACACATTTTGTCATTGCACCGTGTCTTCGAAATACCTGTCCGTCAAAATAGTGATTTCCATGGAATACTTCTTTACCTGTAAGTTCCAGAATCTCTTCCGGAATCTCTCTTCCAACTGCATTGATCATCTTATAAATCCCCCTTGTATACGCCTGAAGCCTTTGCAAGTGCGATGGTTCGTTTTGCGCCATCGTAGAAAGCAATATCAATCATTTTTCCATCTACTGTAAATACGCCGATACCCTGCGCTTTTTTCTCATCGATCTCGCGCACAACCTTTTCCGCAAAAATAATGTCTTTCTGTTTTGGTGTGTAAATGTCATGTACAATGTTAATCTGACGCGGGTTGATAATGGATTTTCCGTCAAACCCCATCAGGTGGATGGTCTCAACATCCTGACGGAAACCTTCCATGTTGTCAAGATCTGTGTAAACAGTGTCAAAGCACTGTACACCTGCAGCCCTTGCAGCGATTACGAGGTTCTGTCTTGCACCCATCAGCTCAAGACCTGTGCCTGTGATATGTGTCTGAAGATCTTTTGTATAGTCACCGCCGGAAAGAGCGAT
>CAVCYJ010000263.1:0-4038 GCA_963605995.1 Holdemanella biformis
CTGCCACTGATTCTGCGATTGGTATTCCTCCAAACACCGGTATGGTAAAAACTGTCTTACATTGAAGTTCTTCCATTAACGTGTCTGCTAAATTACCCGTTTCTTTTCCCTCCTTTTTCTATTATATACTCCCGGAATCTTCCCTGCATTTGCTTTGCAGTCAATTTCCGGGAATAGATTATTCTGATTCCCTGAAAGGCATTCTCCCTTTCTTATCATGTCCGTCTCAGATGTCTTTATCCGGTGTCTGTCCTTGATGTCCTTACCTGCTGCCTGCCTTAGATGTCTTTACCTGCTGTCCGTCTCAGATGTCTCAGTCGAAAGTTCAAAAGCCCATGACCACATAGCAGCCAGTGAGATCTGTGAAATTTCACAAATCCTTTCAGGGATTCAGGATTTTGAGTTTATTATATTCATTTCCGTTAAAAAGTCAACAATCATTTTAACCATTTCCAACAAAAAAAATCCTGTTTTTTGTGCATTATAACTATTTATTTTTTCAGAAAAGTACTTTTACCCTGCTTTAAAATGTCATTATCACGAAAAAACAGGTTTTTTCATTGACCGAACTGTAAGCAGATGATATTATTTTATATAGTTTTTATATAAATTTTATATTCCATTACTTACCAATTATGGAATTGGTAATACCATTATCAGGCAAGTATTTTTACCCCCGCATCCACTGCCTGTTCTGTCCGGACATCACTATAAATGAAAGGAATGATACCATGCAGATCATTTGTCTCGGAGACAGTATCACAGACTGCAATCATCTGTTTGAGGACTTTCCTCTGGGAAACGGATATGTACAGATGCTCTCGGAAATGTTTCATAAAGAAATTCACAGCAGCAGCCAGTCCGATCCTGTTTCCGCAGGTACTGTACAGTTGAAAAACTACGGATTCGACGGTTTCACAGCAGCAAGGCTCCTTGAAATTATCCGACAGGATCGTATCTCCCTGCATAGACCTCCTGTTGTGACACTGCTGATCGGCATCAATGATATCGGTCTGATGCAAAACACTGACCGCACCGCATCTCAGCAGGAACAGATGATGGCGGAGTTTTCCGTATGCTATGAAGAATTACTTCGGATTCTTACCGCCGAAGCCAGACAGGTAATCCTCCTGGAACCGTTTATTTTTCCATATCCGGAGGAATACCTGACATGGATTCCCCATGTCCGTACCATGTCCAATCTGATCCGCCACCTTTCAGAAAAATACAATCTGCCATTTCTGCCTCTGCATGATGACCTGAACAAAGCAGCAGCCGAACAGGGATTTGATACAATTACTGCCGATGGCATCCATCTCACTTCCTGTGGGCATAAACTGCTTGCCCGAAAGCTGTATTCTCTGATCTGCGCGGACATCAGACAATAAGATATCCCACGATACACCTGAATTTTCCTGCTTATCACTGGCGAAGAACTTCAGGCGAAACAGAGTACTTGCCTGATCCGGCAAAACTCTGTATAATTCTGAAAAGACACTTATCGAAAGGAGTCTTCCTTTATATTATGGAAACTACAATCAAACAAATCGAAGATATGTCTCTGAATGCCTGGCCATCGCACAAGATGGAACTCTATGATGGCTGGATTCTGAGATTTTCCTATTTTTATACGCACAGAACAAACAGTGTAGAACAGTTCGGCGACTCCACCCTCACATGGAGAGAAAAAATCCCTTACTGCGAAAGCGTTTACAGACGGCTCGGTACTCCGGCAGTGTTTAAGATCAGTCCCCTCGTTTCTCCGGACTTTGACTATGTCCTGGAAAACCGCGGCTATGCCATTCAGCATACAACCAACGTCATGGCAATGAACATGAACGCCGCCCGTCTGAATGCGCCATATCAGGATGTGACCTTTTACGATAATATTCCCTCCGAATGGATTGAAAGCCTGTTTGCTCTGAAAAATACTGTCAATCCTATTCACAGAAAAGTTGTTCCTTCTATGTATCAGGCAATTCTGAAAGAAACCATCTGTGCCTGTATTCGTAAGGAGGGCCGTATCATTGCAACCGGACTCGGTATTCTGGACAGAGATTATATCGGTATCTATGCAATTCATGTCAGAGAAGAATACCGCAGACACGGCTATGCGCGTCAGATCTGTACCGGTCTTCTGAAGGAAGGAATGAAAAAAGGAGCACAGAATGCCTACCTTCAGGTGGTAGAGGGAAATGACTGTGCCCGTGCATTATATAAATCCCTCGGATTTCAACAGCTGTACACGTACTGGTTCCGTGTACAGCCGGACGAAAACGGCAATTTCCCACCGGAAAAATGAATACCTGTCCATAATTCTGATCATAGGAAAACAGACCCACTGTAAAACCTTCTTCTGTTCTACAACGGGTCTGTTTTTTATTTTTTCGGGGAATCAATTGATATGTAATCAACATAGTCCGCGCAAACTATGCCTTCTTAGCCTATCTCATCAGTCCATTTTAAGTCTTATTTTGTACTGTCTTCTATTCTTACAATACTATTTTCATTCTGCTATACTGTCTTCTTCTTCAGTACTGCAGGTGCCACATTACCGGCAACCATTGCTGTCAGCGGGCTGAAATACAGCAGACAGGTCAGTACACAGTAGATTGGGATCATGATCACAAACTGTACCAGTCTTCCGGGCATAATCGCATAAAAATTATATCCAAGCATAATCACAAGTCCTGCTGTTGTAAATACCAGAGAGCTGAGAACCGCAGTTACCACGATAGATACACAGATGCCGACTGTCTTTCCCGTTTTCTTTCTGCCGGCGAATAAAGGCTTCGCAAGAGCAGGAAGAACACCCCAGAGAATCGCTGCTACTGTGATAAACGGATTTACTGCATATCCTTTCATAAAACATCCGATAACATCTGCACATAATCCACAGACACCGCCGGCAACCGGGCCCAGCCACAGACCGGCAAGGATTGTAGCTACACTTCCTACAGAAATACGGTATGCACCGAGATCGATCACAAGAACCCGGGTAAGTACCAGATGCATGGCGATCAGAAGAGCCATAAACACCAATGTCTTTACGTTCCAATATTGTTTTTTCTGCATAATAAAAACACCTCCATAATGTGTTTAATAAAATAGAGTAGTTACCATAAATAATAATCCCTCCACATTATGAGATGTCCTCATATGTAGCAACGGGTGCGGAAATTATATCGTAAGCAGCACGCTTTCTGCTTTTCGTTTCACGGCGACTCCCCAGCCTGTGAACACTTGACGCATAAAATCCTACTTCGCTATTATTTATCTATCGAAATTATAACACAATCCATAGAATTTTCAATATGTTTTACGTTATTATTTTGTCAAATTTAGCTTTCATTTTTTGTTTATTTTTCACGAAACCACCTCCGGTATCAGAAGTATAAATTACCGAATACTTACAAATCCACGCATAAAACAGGTGCATATACTAATACTATGATATCAGCAGCTGTTTCTTCTCTTCACAATTATGATATCAGACCACAGCTCATTACCGACATGTCATTGCATGATACAGATGCCACTGCTCATTCTGATATGATAAGGGAGGTAAAAAATATGTCAGAAAATCGCAAAAATATCTGCCAAAACCCTTACAATATATGTTATGATAATTATCTGAATACCAATGCCTGTACAGAATGTACCGGCTTGATAAGTACTCCTGCCCAGGATGATGATGAATGGGAAAATTACAGAAAGATTTTTGATTTTATTCCCGATATGCCGGAAGATCCGGCCACTTTTCACAAATAACCTTTTTCCCGGAACCGGCATGCTGTGCAGGAATGCTATGGCGGACTTTTCTGCTCCGCTTTGCCATATGCTCACGAACATTCATGAGCAGATTCAAACGAATGATTTATCGGAGGTTCTGTCTTTATTATGAATAAAATGCTTGCCGCATGTGTCTGCGCCGGTCTGAGTCTTTCTCTGACCGGCTGCAGTCTGGGAACTGTACTGGAACAATTCACATCCACCGGAGATACATCTGTCCGGGAACTTAATTCTTCATCTGATACT
>CAVCYJ010000264.1:0-4028 GCA_963605995.1 Holdemanella biformis
TGTAGGTATTACAGCAGGGGCTTCCACCCCAAAGAAAATTATTGAGGAGGTTCAAGAACATGTCAGAATTAAGTTTTGAACAGATGCTGGAAGATTCCGTAAAAACTATCAGAAATGGAGAGATTGTACAGGGTACTGTCATTGATGTAAAAGAAGATGAGATTATTCTGAATATCGGTTATAAAGCAGACGGTATTATCACAAAGAACGAATACTCAAACGATGCAAGCCTTGTACTCACAGACGCTGTTCATGTTGGTGACACAATGGAAGCAAAAGTTCTCAAAGTAAACGATGGAGAAGGTCAGGTTACTCTTACTTACAAGAGACTGGCAGCAGAGAAAGGTAACAAACGTCTCGAAGAGGCATTTGAGAATCAGGAAGTATTAAAAGCTCCTGTAACTCAGGTACTTGACGGTGGACTTTGTGTAAATGTAGACGAAGCAAGAGTATTCATTCCTGCAAGCCTCGTTTCCGACACATATGAGAAAGACCTTTCCAAATATGCAGATCAGGAGATCGAATTCGTAATTACAGAATTCAACCCGAGAAGACGCCGCATCATCGGTAACCGTAAGCAGCTTCTTCTTGCTGAGAAAGCAGAGAAACAGAAAGAATTAATGGAGAGAATCCATGTTGGCGATACAGTAGAAGGAACTGTCAAGAACGTTACAGACTTCGGTGCATTCATCGACCTCGGCGGAGCAGACGGACTTCTTCACATTTCCGAAATGTCCTGGGGCAGAGTAGAGAACCCGAAGAAAGTATTCACCGTTGGTGAAACTGTAAAAGTTCTCATCAAAGAGATCAACGGAGACAAGATCGCACTTTCCCTCAAATTCCCGGAAGAGAATCCATGGCTCACAGCAGCTGAGGACTTCGCTGTAGGAAACGTAGTAAAAGGCAAAGTTGCACGTATGACAGACTTTGGCGCATTCGTAGAGCTTGCACCTGGTGTAGATGCACTTCTCCATGTATCCCAGATTTCCAGAGAACATGTTGCGAAACCATCAGATGTACTGTCAATCGGTCAGGAGATCGAAGCCAAAGTTGTTGACTTCAACGGCGAAGACAGAAAGATCAGCCTGAGCATGAAAGCTCTCGAAGCACCGGCTGCTGAAGAGAATACAGAAGAATAACAGTTATCATTATTCGTGACCCTATAGGGTCAGATATAAACTGATCAGAAACCGCCTGTATAAGAGAAATCCTGTACAGGCGGTGTTTTGTTATTTATAAAAGTTCAGGAAAACCCGGTCCCCACACCCCACAACCCAAAAAAAGAACAAATCAGGTGAACAAGAATGAAGAAGAAAAAATGGATACTTATCTGTGTGATAGCCCTGGCAGGATGCCTGGCATCCGGGGGATACATTCTCCACTATCACCAGAACCGGAAACACGCAGAAGAACTATACGAAGAAGCCAGAGAGAATGCCGGAGAAAAAACCGGACAGCCGGAAGAAACAGAAGAAACAACACCGGCCCCGGCAGAGCCGGAAGAAACACAGGCTCCGACACCGACAGAGCCCCCTGTTGAAATACCGATAGACTTCGCAGCCCTGCAGAAAGAGAACGAAGAAATCTATGCCTGGATAAAAGTAGACGGAACCAACGTCGACTATCCGGTCGTACAGAGCAGCACAGACGACAGCTTCTATGTCCACAGAGGAATCGACAAAGAAGACCTGTATGCAGGTGCGATCTACACGGAAATGCAGAATGCAAAAGACTTCACTGACCCGAACACCGTACTCTACGGCCATAACATGAAAGACGGAAGCATGTTCGCATCCCTCCACAACTTCCGGGACAGAGACTTCTTTGACCAGCACAGGGAAATCCTCATCTACACACCGGAGCATATCCTCCACTACACCATCTTTGCAGCCTATACCTATGACAACAGGCACATCCTGAATTCCTTCGATTTCAGCAGCGAAAAAGGCTTTCAGGACTATCTGGACCAGATATACGAGGTGCGCTCCATGGATGCCTATACAACAGACGAACCGAAGGTAACAGCAAAGGATAAGATCATCACACTCTCAACCTGTCTGGGAAGCAACGCCTCCTCCAGATATCTGGTACAGGGAGTGCTGACAGAAACGGAGTAAAAAATGGAAAAAGAGCCAAAACAGCCAAAACAGAAACGCGGAACCCTGAAAAAAATCCTGCTCATCATCCTGCTCGTCCTGCTCATCATCCTGCTGGCCGGTGCCGGTATCGTTGCATATATGCTCCATTCAGGCAGGACCAGACTGGAAAAAAAAGGACAGACAAGCAGACCGAAGCTCGAATCAGTCAAAACAGAAGAAACTCAGATCACCACAGAAATCCTGGACGAAGACACCATCAAATATAACGGTCAGAAATACAAATACAAAGAAGACATGATCAACCTCCTGTTCCTCGGAATCGATACCAGCGGAACAGCCGACAGCCAGGAGAATACGGAAACAGCTCAGACATCTGAATCAGCGGGACAGGCAGACACCATCATCCTCGCAGCCATGGACAGCAAAGAGAAAAAAATAACCCTGATCCCTGTAAACAGAGACACATATACCGATATCGCCATCTATGGCACAGACGGGAAATTCATCGGAAAACAGAAAGAACAGATCGCCCTCTCCTACGCATACGGTGATGGCAGAGAACAGAGTGCAGAGCTCACTACAGAAGCAGTATCAAACCTCTTCTACGGACTGCCGATACAGGGATACTTCGCGATCAACACCAGCGCGATCACAGTGATCAACGACATGATCGGAGGAGTAGAGCTCTCACTGCTGGATGACTTCACCTCAGTAGACCCGTCCTACACGAAAGGAACGACAGTCAGGCTCCAGGGAAGCTTCGCGGAAAGCTATCTGCGGAGCCGTATGGGAGTGGGAGATGGCACAAACACCAGCCGTATGGCAAGACAGCAGCAATATCTGACAGCCCTGGCATCCCAGACACTCGGCGCAGTCAGATCAGATCTGACCCTGCCGCTGTCCATCTATCAGACAATCTCGGAATACATGGTGACAGACATTACGGCAGACGAAGTCACCTACCTGGCATCCCAGGCAGCCGGATACTCCCTGGAAGGCAACTTTATCCGCAACATAGAAGGAGAATCCGAAGAAGGAGATGTTTACATGGAGTTTCATGTAGATGAGAAAGCATTCTATGAACTGATCCTGGAGATTTTTTATGAAAAAATCTGATGATTTCAAAAAGAAAACTTGAGATTTACAGAAAACAAGGGTATAATAACAGCAAATAATATCTTAAGGGAGGAAACACATATGAAAAAGTTCATTTCCGTTATGGCGGCACTGGCTCTGGCATGCATGATGTGTGTGACAGCGATGGCTGCGGTTATCAGCCCGGAGAAAGAGGTTGTTCCGGAAAAAGGAACAGTCACTACAACAGACGGTACGATCATTGACACCGATAACAATACTACGAAGAACTATATCGAGATCAAGAAAACGGACGTAACACCGGAAACTATAAAGGGATACTCCAACCTCACTGTTTTTGATGTGAAATTCCACGGAATATCAAACGCAGATGTGATTTTGCATGTACCGGGCGTAAAGAAAGGGGATACGGTCATTGTAAGAATGTATATTAACGGCAAATGGGTTGATGTAGAGGCAGAGGTTGTCGGTGACAATCAGGTAAGAGTGAAGCTTGACCGTGAGGGCACGCTCGAAGTCCTGATAGCAACGAAGGACAGCAACAACTCATCCACATCTCCGAAGACAGGAGAAGCCAATACACTCCCGGCCGCATATGTGATCTTTGCAGTGTGCGCGGTCACAACCGTAACCGCCGGAAGAAAGCTGAGAAAGAAAACACAGTAATTGCCGAAACTATCACAGAAAAAGACCCGTAAGAGGTCTTTTTCTGTTTGGAAAAATATCCCGTTGGGGGAAAATGTCCCGGATATATAATAAAATACTTGCGAAATCTGATATATCGTAGTAGAATGTCAGGGAAACATACGAGAAGTCCCCCCCCCTGTATACACG
>CAVCYJ010000265.1:0-3991 GCA_963605995.1 Holdemanella biformis
CAAGCTTCAGAGCCATCTTTGTAGCTGTTACGGAGTTACATCCGTGAGCGATGTTTGCGAATGGTCCGCCGTGTACGATCGCAGGAACATGCTCCAGAGTCTGTACAAGGTTTGGTTTCAGGGCATCCTTTAACAGGGCTGTCATAGCACCTTCTGCATGAAGGTCACCTGCTGTTACAGGCTTCTGCTCGGAAACTTTTCCATAGGTATATCCGATAATGATTTTTGATAATCTTTCTTTCAGGTCTTTGATATCGCTTGCAAGACAGAGGACAGCCATGATTTCAGATGCAACTGTGATGTCATATCCGTCTTCACGCGGCATTCCGTTTGTCTTTCCGCCAAGTCCGTCTACTACGCAGCGAAGCTGACGGTCATTCATATCCACACATCTCTTCCATGTGATCTTACGCGGATCGATGTTTAATGCATTTCCCTGGAAGATGTGGTTGTCGATCATTGCTGCAAGTAAGTTGTTGGCTGCACCGATAGCATGGAAGTCACCTGTGAAATGAAGGTTGATATCTTCCATCGGAACTACCTGTGCATATCCGCCGCCTGCTGCACCGCCTTTTATACCAAATACCGGTCCCAGGGATGGCTCACGAAGGGCTACCATAACGTTCTTGCCAAGTTTCTGCATGGCATCTGCAAGACCTACGGTTGTAGTAGTTTTTCCTTCTCCTGCCGGTGTCGGGTTGATGGCTGTCATAAGGATCAGCTTTCCGTCCGGTTTGTCTGTTTCTCTTAAAAGATTGTAGTCGATTTTTGCTTTGTACTTTCCGTACTGTTCCAGATATTTGTCATCAATACCTGCCTTTTCTGCAATCTGAGTGATCGGAAGCATTTCGCATTCCTGTGCAATTTCGATGTCTGATTTGAATCCCATTTCAAATTACCTCCTTTTTACTCCGCTTTTAAGTCGGTTTTATGTTACCTGTCTGTAACATTTTATCTAAAACAGGTATCCCCTGTTTTATTCTGATCATATATAGATTCTGTGTAACTATTCAGCAGTCTACTGTTCCGCGAGGTGTTTTGGCATGAAAATGCCAAAATCCCAAGACATACAAGTCTGTATAAAATTTATGCCTGAATATATTTCAGGAATGCCTTTAATGAACCGATGATCACATCTCCCATAACTGCCATATCCTCTGCCTGAAAAGAAACAGGGAAATTGTCTGAAAAAAGGATCTGTGAAGACGGCGGAAATTCCTCATCGCCCTCCCAGAGGATCATCTGTACTTTGTATTCCGGGAAAATTTCTACTTCATAAGCAATATCACCATGTTTTACAGGTGCCGCTTTGATATGCTCCATGACCGATTTGAAATCTCCCGGTCTGTTTCCATAGGAAAATGCCAGACGCTTGATGCATCTGCCGTCAAACTGTCGCAGATATACCTCTCCCCATGGCATCTCCCGGTATGTTTTGAACCTTCCGGAACTCTCAGATTTCACACCATTCAGCAGAAAACGGATTGTCAGGATCCTGGCATAGATCATATCCTCCAAAGGATAAAAGCCTTTATCATCCGGAGTATGGGTCACTGCGAAATCCGGCCATGTGATCTGATATTCGGTTCCAAGAAAAGTTAAAGTCAGGTTTTTTGTTTCTTCGTCATAAGGAATCGCAAGTCTGGAAGCAATCTCCTTCGGGTCTGCTGCTGCATACTCCTGCATATAATGCTCCCACGGCATTCTTTCCTTACTGTCTTTTTCATAGTTTAAATCATTTAAGCTAAACGCCATTGTAAGTCTCCACAGACAGGACAGATATGAGTTTCATCTGCCCTGTGATTTTTATTACTTAGCGGTTCTGGATCTCTTCCATTACAGTCGGGAACATACTTGTATCTGTATGAGGAATGAAACATGCGCCTACAAATTCATCCATATAGATCGGAACTGTAGAAAGTTCCATATATGTCATATTGGAAGCAAGTTCATAAGTCTTTTTCTCTGCCGGTGTGGACAGAAGCATCAGATACGCACCTGTCAGAGAGGAGTTACCAATGTAGTGGAATTTCTCGATCGGGATATCCGGGAACATGCCGATGTTGACTGCATTCTGCATATTGATACCGCTTCCGATACCGCCTGCAACATATACATCATCGATCATGCTCACATCGAAATCCAGAGAAGTCAGCATGGTACGGATCGCTGAGAAAATCGCACCCTTTGCACGGATGAAGTTGTCAATATCAACTTCTGTGATCTCGACATCCTTTACAGAGCCGGCTTCCTCCTCAAAAGCAAGGATATAGCTGCCCATGCCGTACTTGTCATGCCGGATTCTCTTTCCTTCACGGATAAATTTACCCTTCGGATTGATGATTCCGCAGATATAAAGTTCACTGATCACGTCAATGATTCCGGATCCGCATAAACCTACAGGTTTGGTTCCCGGATCACCTACGATCTTGTAGGTCGGCTCCATAGTCTCTTTATCAATCGTACATGCTTCGATCGCTCCGTCTGTCGCACGCATACCACAGCTGATATCACCGCCCTCAAAGGCAGGACCTGCGGAACATGCACAGCTCATCATAAAATCTGAGTTTCCAAATACAAGCTCTCCGTTTGTACCAAGGTCGATAAACAGTGAGAACTCCGGTCTGTTCCAGATCTGGCTGACCAGTGTTCCGGCTGTGATATCGCCGCCTACATAGCTTCCGATATTCGGTGCCATAATAATATGGGCATCTTTATTAATATCAATTCCCACATCAGAAGCAAACAGGGAATTGGTCTTAAAGAATGCAGGAATATATGGTTCTGTACGTAACGGATCAGAATTAATTCCCGCAAACAGATGATTCATGGTTGTATTAGAGGCTACGCACATTCTGTATATGCGGTTTTTCGGGAATCCGGCACTCTTGCACATCTCACTGATCATCGGATTGATGGTCTCTTTGATCACCGCATCCTGCAGTTTCTTCTGACCGCCCGGTTTCTGCGACTCTACGATTCGGTTGATAACATCTGCGCCAAAACGGATCTGTCCGTTTCCTGCAGAACTCTTTGCCAGAATCTCGCCGTTTTCCATATTGATGAGTACAGCGGAAACGGTTGTTGTACCAATATCGATCGCCAGGCCACCGATCACTACATCCTCATCTTTGCCAAAAATATCATATACGAACATATCGTCAGAAGTAGCACGGATCACACATTTCACCGAAAAGTTACTCTCCCTCAGCACATCCGGAAGTTTTTTCAGAACTGCATATGGGATTCTGACCCTGCTGATATTCAGATATTTCCGCAGCGCACGTGTAAGTCTCTCATTATCCGGCATCGTGTCATCAAGGGACGGAACATCCATTGTGACATCTACAACCTCAAGACTGTTCTTCAGTTCAATGCCTGCAAGCTCTACGTCTCTCTTGGCATGCTCAAAAATGGCTATTTCCTCTTTAGAGCTTAAATCAGCTACTTTCATTCTGCTCTTATAAGCAGATGCAATATCAGGTACCAGCACATTTACATCTGCACTGATCTTGCTGCAGCATGCAAGGTGCCATCCCTCCTGATATTCTTCATCAGAGATATGTAATGTCTTTTTGCTGTCCAGTTCTCCGCCTTTTAACCGGACACGGCATTTTCCGCAGGCCCCGTTTCCGGAACATGGTGCATCGATAGCCACATTGGCACTACGAGCTACCTCAAGTAAATTATCCCCCGCATTGGCAAACGCTTCTACCACACTGCCATCTTCGAATGAAAATGTTACCTTAGACATTCGGCAACCACCTTTCTCATAGTCGTTAACAGTCTGTAATAAAACAGGAGCCGAAGACCGAAGCCTTCAGCCCCCATAATTATGTATTCAGTTAAATACGTTTCTCAGATAATACTGATCAGATTTCCAGATAGGAATCTGCATACAGTGTATTACCTTTGAATACATCACAGGATTTAATTGTTTCCATCAGACGAAGGTCGTTAGGGTTAACGATCGCTGATGTAAGACCATTCA
>CAVCYJ010000266.1:0-3968 GCA_963605995.1 Holdemanella biformis
GCAGGCGATTTTCAATGGATTTTGGCTCGTAACTGTGAAGGTACTGAACAGTTACGAATTAATTAAAAACATTTCTGTTTCATATCGTTCATATCGGATTTGTGAACAGTAAAAAACCGGCAGCAAACTTCTGGAGTGCTGCCGGTTTCTGATATCACAGGAAATTTCTGTTATGAGTAAGATCCGGGATAACTTCCGGAAATCAAACGATGCCCTGAGCTTTCATAGCATCTACAACTTTTTCAAAGCCTGCAATGTTAGCACCTACAACGTAGTTGCCTTCCATGTCATAACGTTTGGATGCATCGTCAACCTTGTTGAAGATGTCAACCATGATCTGATGAAGTTTGGAATCAACTTCTTCAGCAGTCCAGGAAAGTCTTGCGGAGTTCTGGCACATTTCAAGTGCGGAAGTAGCAACACCGCCGGCATTGGCTGCTTTACCAGGCATAAATGTTACACCATTTTCCATAAGGTAATCTGTTGCTTCACGGGTAGTAGGCATATTAGCACCTTCTGCAACATATTTGCATCCGTTTGCAATAAGAGTTTTAACAGCGTCAAGGTCAAGCTCATTCTGAGTTGCACATGGAAGATAGATATCACATTTGATGTTCCAGATGCCCTTTCCTTCTGTGTAAGTAGCACCTTCAACACGGTCTGCGTATTCTTTGATACGTCCACGTTTTACTTCTTTGATATCTTTTACGATGTCAAGCTTGATTCCTTCCGGATCATAGATATATCCGTTGGAGTCGCACATGGCAACAACTGTACCGCCAAGCTCTGTAGCTTTTTCTACAGCGTAGATAGCAACGTTACCGGAACCTGTTACGATAAGTGTTTTGCCGGAGATTGTATCGTTTTTAGCTTTAACCATTTCATCAAGGATATATATAAGTCCATATCCTGTAGCCTGTGTACGGATTAAGGAGCCGCCATAGGAAAGGCCCTTACCTGTAAGGACACCTTCATACAGACCGCGGTTTCTCTTGTACTGTCCGTACAGATAACCGATCTCACGTCCGCCTACACCAATATCACCTGCAGGAACGTCCATGTCAGCACCGATGTATTTGGAAAGCTCTGTCATAAAGCTCTGGCAGAATGCCATTACTTCTCTGTCGGATTTTCCCTTAGGATCGAAGTTGGAACCACCTTTGCCGCCACCAATCGGAAGACCTGTAAGAGAATTCTTGAAGATCTGCTCGAAACCTAAGAATTTGAGGATTCCCTGGTTTACGGACGGATGGAATCTTAAGCCGCCCTTGTATGGTCCGATCGCACTGTTGAACTGTACACGGTAACCTTTGTTGACCTGTACAACTCCCTTGTCATCTACCCACGGAACGCGGAAAGAAATGATTCTTTCTGGCTCAACAAGACGCTCAAGAATAGAAAGCTTACGATATTCCTCTTCGTTTTTGTCGATTACGACTTTAAGGGAGTCTAAAACTTCCTTCACTGCCTGGTGAAATTCAGGCTCATTTGGATTCTGTGCTACGACTCTTTCGTATACCTCTTCAGTATAAGACATTATGATTTCCTCCTCATCAATCTTTTTTTCATTAATCGACGTTATTATACACTAAAGTGTTACAAATGGAAAGAGCCAAATGAAATTTTTTTAAAATAGTTTTTTTGAAATTAACCGGATCAGGCAGCGGAGCGGATTGCGAATATCCGCGTTGACAGGAAAAAATTGACTTGATAAAAATATCCGGTTATGAGAGAATAGTAAAATCACTGTAACAGCACGTTGACAGAATTCTGACAGGCTTCCGACCTTAATTGTATGATTTGTCAGGTCTATATTTTGCAGTTACAAAATATAGACCTGACAAAAAAAAAATGGTATAATAATCTAAGCGTCACAGGACAGCGATGCAGCAGTATCGTCTGGTACAGTCAGTGCCGCCGGTTTGTACAGATACCGGCGGATCAGTACATAAGGATGAAGAGGGGGATATTTTATTGACAGGATTATAAAGAAAGGAGATTTGACTACATGGCGGGATTTAAAACAAAAGTAACACCTGAGATTGAGAATCTGACGGATATCTGTAAGGAACATACAAGTCTGGATCTTTCGCTTTACGGAAAATATGATGTGAAGAGAGGGCTTCGTGATATTAATGGTAAGGGTGTCCTTGCAGGCCTGACACAGGTTTCCAATGTCAAAGCTACAAAGATCGTGGATGGCACAGAGGTGCCCTGTGAGGGAAGCCTTTCTTACAGAGGGTATGATATCAAAGAACTGACGGGAGGTTTTATCAGGGATAACAGATATGGATTCGAAGAAGTTACATATCTTCTTCTGTTCGGATGTCTGCCTGACAGGCAGCAGCTCGCAGATTTTACACAGCTTCTGGCAGATCAGCGGTCTCTCCCGACAAACTTTGTCCGTGATGTTGTAATGAAAGCACCGAGCAAGGATATTATGAATGCACTTTCAAGAAGTGTACTCACCCTGTATTCTTATGACACAAACCCGGATGATACGTCGCTGCCGAACGTACTCAGACAGTGTCTGAATCTGATCAGTGTGTTTCCGCTGCTCTCCGTGTACGGATATCAGGCATATAATCATTACATCAAGGGGAAGAGCCTCTATATCCACAACCCGAAGAAGGAGCTTACTACGGCAGAAAATATTCTGAGAATGCTTCGGCCGGATAAGAAGTATACGCATCTGGAAGCAAAGATCCTGGATATTGCACTGATTCTTCACATGGAGCATGGCGGAGGTAATAACTCAACCTTTACAACTCATGTGGTATCTTCATCCGGGACTGATACGTATTCTGCTATTGCTGCAGCACTTGGTTCTTTAAAGGGACCGAAACATGGCGGTGCCAATATCAAGGTTGTTAAGATGTTCAATGATATGAAGAAAGAGGTTAAGGACTGGACGGATGAAGATGAGGTCCGTTCATATCTTAAGAAGCTCCTTCACAAAGAGGCATTTGACAGGAAGGGACTGATCTATGGTATGGGACATGCGATCTATTCGGTATCTGATCCGAGAGCCGAAGTGTTTAAGGCATATGTGGAAACACTGGCAAGAGAGAAGGGCAGAATGAAAGACTATGGCCTGTATTCTATGGTAGAACGTCTGGCGCCGGAAGTCATCGCAGAGGAGAGACGTATTTATAAAGGTGTGAGCGCAAATGTGGATTTTTACAGCGGTTTTGTTTACAGTATGCTCGATCTGCCGCTTGAACTTTTTACACCGATGTTTGCCGTAGCGCGTATTGTAGGGTGGAGTGCACACCGAATGGAAGAACTTATCAATGCGGATAAGATTATCCGTCCGGCATACAAAAATGTTCTGGAACCGGCAGTATATGTTCCACTTGATGAACGGTAAAGTGCCGGAAATGAAGTCCGGCTGACAGGCTGGAAATTACAAACAAAGGAATTGACTGTAGATGTTTAAATGTTTTTTTCCGGATGAATATCTGGATTCTGCCTATGCAATTGACTTTGAGGAACTGTATGCACAGGGATACAGAGGAATTTTGTTTGATATAGACAATACTCTGGTGCCTCATGGTGCGCCGGCAGATGAGAGGGCATGTGCACTGTTTGCACATTTGAAGAAGCTGGGATTTAAATGCTGTTTCCTGTCGAATAATCAGTATGAGAGAGTTTCTTCTTTTAATGCTGCGATAGGGGCGAAATTTATCGAGAACGCACATAAGCCTTCGGCCAGGAATTACATCAGAGCAATGGAAATCCTTGGAACAGACAGGAGTAATACGGTTTTTGTAGGAGATCAGCTGTTCACGGATATATATGGGGCGAAACGTGCGGGAATCCGGAACATTCTGGTAAAACCACTTAATCCGAAAGAAGAGATTCAGATCGTACTGAAGCGATATCTTGAAAAAATTGTACTATATTTCTACTATAAAGAGGAGGGGAATTCATGAACCATATTGTTATCATAGGATTTATGGGTTCAG
>CAVCYJ010000267.1:0-3943 GCA_963605995.1 Holdemanella biformis
AACGATGAAATCAACGCATTCTCTGATACGTTTGTCGCTTTCATAGATATCTCTGGAGCAGTAATCTGCCTTCTCATAATGTTCAATAACCTTCTCACTGGATTCACCGAAGATGTAGATGTTATCTTCGCCAACCAGTTCACTGATCTCTACGTTGGCACCGTCCATGGTTCCCAGGGTAACAGCACCGTTGAGCATGAACTTCATGTTACCTGTACCGCTTGCCTCCTTGGAAGCCAGGGAAATCTGCTCGGAGATATCGCAGGCCGGGAACAGCTTTTCTGCTGCGGATACATTATAGTTCTCAACCATAACAAGCTTCATGTATGGTGCAACTTCCGGGTCATCTTTGATAAGATCCTGAAGTGTGAGCAGAAGATGAATGATATCCTTTGCGATTACATAAGCAGGAGCCGCCTTCGCGCCAAAGATAAAGGTTACAGGCTGAGCAGGTTTTCTGCCGCCTTTGATCTCCAGATATTTGCTGATGATGTATAGAGCATTTAACTGCTGACGTTTGTACTCATGGAGACGTTTGATCTGGATATCATAAATGCTGTTTTCGTCAATTTCAACGCCTGTGTTGGACAGGATAAAGTTTTTCAGAGTTTTCTTGGCTTCTGTTTTGATCTCAAGGAGCCTGTTCAGAACTTCCTCGTCATCCTTATACTTCAGGAGATTCTCCAGGGCATTTGCATTCGTTTTGAACTCATCACCGATCAGGGATGTGATATAGTCTGTCAGCGGATGATTGCAGTGCATTAACCAGCGGCGGAATGTGATTCCGTTTGTCTTGTTATTGAATTTCTCCGGATAAATATCGTAGAAAGCTTTCAGTTCGCTTGTTTTCAGGATATCCGTATGCAGGGCGGCAACACCGTTGATGGAGAATCCGTAATGGATGTCCATATGTGCCATGTGAACCAGGTTGTTTTTGTCGATGATCGCTACACTTTCCTGTGGGTATTTCGCTTTGATCTTCTCATCCAGCTTCACGATGATCGGTACAAGGTGAGGAACTACATCAAGGAGATAGTCCATTGGCCATTTCTCCAGAGCTTCCGCAAGGATGGTATGATTTGTATAAGCGCAGACATGGGATACGATCTCTGCAGCTTCGTCGAAGTCGATTCCGCGCTCTGTAAGGAGACGGATCAGTTCAGGAATGATCATACTCGGGTGAGTATCGTTGATCTGGATCACTGCATAGTCTGCAAGGTCATGCAGGTTGCAGCCTTTCTTTGTAGCTTCGTCCAGAATGAACTGTGCAGCGTTGCATACCATGAAATACTGCTGGAAAACGCGCAGCTTACGTCCGTCATCATCACTGTCATCCGGATACAGAAACAGTGTCAGGTTGTGAAGGATATCTTTCTTATCAAAAGAGATTCCGTCTTTCACGATCGTGTCATCTGCGATGTCAAGATCAAATAAGTGCAGATGAATGGATTTGTTATTGTAGCCTGCAACGTCGATATCGTACAGGGAAGACTTCAGTGAAAATCCGCGGAACGGTACTGTATAGGAAACACCGGCAGGTGTAAGCCAGCTGTGCTTCTCAATCCACGGGTTTGGAGTTTCTTTCTGAAGTCTGTCCTCGAAGAGCTGTTTGAACAGTCCGAGGTGATAGTTCAGACCAATACCCTCGCCCGGAAGTCCCAGAGTTGCGATAGAATCCAGGAAGCACGCTGCCAGACGGCCAAGACCGCCGTTACCAAGAGATGGTTCCGGTTCAACTTCTTCGATAGCAGAGATTTCTTTGCCGTTTTCTTTTAAGAATGCAGCAACATCATCGTAGATTCCGAGGTTGATCAGGTTGTTGGATAATAATTTACCGATCAGGAACTCTGCGGAAATGTAATAGATTTTCTTCTTTCCGTCCTGATATCCTCTCTCGAAGAGCTGGTTCTTTGTATAGATCAATAATGCATTGTAGATTTCTTCGTCTGTGCACTGGCGTGCGTTCTTCTTATACAGGTCGTAGATGAGCGTTTCTAAATTTTCCATCGTAATCTCCCTTTCTGAAATTGAATATGTGTATTTGACTGAGTTAACTTGCTTTTTTGAATAATATAACGTAACTGTTCAGTACAATATAACTATATCAGCAGCCCACTCAAAAAAATACAACAAAATTGCGATTTTATGACAGGTTTCTGCGAAACTTGTGAGGAGACATTCCTGTTGCCTGCCGGAATTTTTTGATGAAGTAGCTGGTGTTGTTGAAACCGACTTCCAGGGCAATCTCAGTGACAGAGGAATCAGAGTGCAGCAGCAGAGGCTTGGCCTTCTCAATGCGCAGATCATTGATATAGGCGATCAGGGTCTTGTCCGTATATTGTTTGAACAGTTTCATAAAGTAGTACTCACTGTAATTGGACATGGCAGTAAGGTCTGCGGCATTGAGCGGCTGTGCGTAGTGCAGGTTGATGTAGTCAAGTATCTCTTTGATGGAAGCAAGGCTTTTGTTCTGTTCTTTGTCAGCAGGAATGATATAATTTCCCATCAGCATTTCATAAAAAAAGTGGAAAAACAATGCCTTTAACTTTATGAAGTAGTAAGGCACCTTTTCTCTGTGGCAGGTATGGATCTCGTCAAAAAGCCGGCAGATATTTCCGTAATTACTGTCTGACGGAGAGATAATATGCGTAAATTCAGCCTGATTTTCCACAAGAAGGGAAATGACACGTTCCTGACATAAATCCCCTGCCGGTCCGGACAGGAAATTCAGATCAAAAACAATGCTCCTGAAATAAAGGATATTCTTCAGATCTGTTTTTATGCCATGAAGAACACCGCGGTTCACAATGATCAGGTCACCGCCCTTGACACGGAGGATCTCTTTGTTCAGACGAACCAGGCCGCTTCCGGACTCAATATAGATCAGTTCCATCTCATCGTGCCAGTGGTTGTAGAGTGAATGAAAGATCTCGCAGTTGTCAGTGTATGTTTCCACAGGAAGCTCGAATGAGCCGTGAGTGCTTCGTTCTTTGAGGGTATCATCGACTTCGATCGGGGGAACTGGCATGGGAAAAGACCTCCTTCCAAATATTTTTTCTGATATATATTATGAGAATTGCAGGAGCTGCAAAGCAGCAGAGCAATTCGTAGATATCAAGTCAGGGGTAAGATATCCTTTGCCCCTGACATCATTATGAAAGATTATTACAAAACTGTCAATCACTCCATATCTTAACAAATATTAAGATAAACCCTGTTCATCCTGTAAGGTTGCAATCTTATGATAGCCTCAGATGAAAAGTTAAGCCAAAAACAAAGTCAAAAAGCTGCTAACAAAAGCACAGAAGAAATAAGGAGGACAAGCAAATGGAAATCACAAGACCTGCTGTAGCGGGAACTCTGGAATCCAGTGACTGTCAGGTAATGATCGAAGAAGGAGACGGAAAAGTCGAATTCTCACTGGAGAGCTCCGTGATCAATCAGTACGGAAATCAGATCAGAAAGGTAGCGCTGGAAACACTGGACAATCTGGGTGTAAACAATGCGAAAGTAACAATCGTTGACAAAGGTGCGCTGGACTGCACGATCAAAGCAAGGATCGAAGCAGCCGTTTACCGTTCCGTTTTACAGACAGAAGATTTACCATGGGGAGGTGCCATCCGATGATCAATCCAGATAAAAAAAGATTAAGAAGAACCATGATGTTCCTGAATGCACAGAAGCCGGGCCTGATCAAAGATCCTTATATTTACAAACCGGACTCCATTATGCTGGATCTGGAAGATGCGGTAGCTGAGAATCAGAAAGATGCTGCAAGATTTTCACTGTTTCATGCATTAAGAACTATTAACTACAGAGGATGTGAGCGGGTAGTCAGGATCAATGGTCTGGATTCCCCTTACTGGAAAGAAGATATCCGATGCGCAGTTGCAGGCGGCTGTGATTCCATCCGTATCCCGAAAACAGAAAGCGCCAAAGACGT
>CAVCYJ010000268.1:0-3941 GCA_963605995.1 Holdemanella biformis
ACTAAGGATCTTGTGAGCATTGCGCTCGTGTGGGTTCAAGTCCCATCTTCCGCATGAGATTGAGTGAAAGCTTTGTAAACACAGGGTTTTCGCTCTTTTTTTGTGATATGGGATTTTTTGACATAATTACTTGCGCTGTATTCATAAAAAATTCATATATTTTTGTTAAAATAACCAAAAAGTTTAGTAATTCTGTTACTGTTCATACATCCTGATACTGAGAATGTAGTGAATAGTAACGTAATTCTGACCGATGACATATTCAACTTGGACATTTTCATTGACGGCAGGACGTGATTGTGTTCATGGACAGGCGGCGGACCGGAGGAAGGACATCTGATCTGCTGAGTATAAATCAGACTGGTTTATGCTAAGAGATACAGGAGATTTAGTTTTTATGAAGCAGGGCAGAGAAAGAAGACAGAATACACAGAAATATCAGTTTATACAGGAGACGATCAAGAAGAATCCGGGAGAAGGAAAAAACCGGGCATGCCAGATATTGATGATCGCAGGCAGCGGGATGCTGTTTGGAAGTTGTGCGGCGGCAGCTTTTGCAGGAACTTTTCCGATTCTGGCGGAAAGGGAAGAGGATACACAGCAGAAAATCGAATTAACAGAGTCGACTGCAATGGAGAAAACAGAGTCAGTAACCGGAGAAGGGACTGTGGAGGAAGAATCAGAGAGTACACAGTCTGATACCGAAAACGGAACGCTGACTCTTTATGAGGAAACCTATAAAGAAGTACTGAAAATCGCACAGGAACCCCAGAAATCAATCGTAAATGTGCGCGGGATTTCCAAAGATGAAGATCTGCTGGATAATTCCTATATGCAGCAGGAAGATTCAGAAGGACTTATTTTTCTGGAGACAGATACACAGTTTTATATCCTGACTTACGAAAAAGAACTGGAGAATCTTCAGAATCTTCAGATTACTTTTTCGGATGGAACGATCGTATCCGGTGAGATATGCGGTGGTGATGTGGATACCGGGTTTGCTGTTGCGGCAGTAGATAAGAGCCTGCTCAGCGAAAGCACCAGAAAAGACATTGTGGTTTCTGATCTGACAGAATCACAGAGCCCTGAACAGAGTGATATGGTAATTGCAATAGGAGAGCCGGCAGGTGACAGAAATGCAGTGGCTTACGGAATGGTCACCTCGGTGTCCGAAAAGCTGCTGGCAGCAGATACGGAATATGAAATCCTGGCTACAGATATGCAGGGAAGTGAAGAGGGAAGCGGCGTGCTTCTGGATACTTCCGGCAATGTAGCAGGGATGATCCTGAAAGAAGATGAAAGTGATGGAGATAATATTCACGCAATCTCAATCTCACAGATCCTTCCGCTGGTGGAGCGTCTGGCCAATGGGGAGAAAGCGAGATATACCGGACTTTACGGGGTTGAACTCGAACAGGCGCAATGCAGTCAGACCGGAATCGGGGCAGGCATTTACGTAGAGCATACGGAAACAGATTCCCCTGTAATGAAAGCGGGGATCCAGAGCGGAGATATCATCACCGGGATTGATGGGAATGAGACAGAAGGAATGCTGGCGTATTATACATATCTGCAGACAAAAAAAGTCGGTGATAAGATCACGCTGACTGTTATGCGTAGAAACTCCGGCGGAGTGTATGTAAAAAAAGATTATGAAATATCTGTAGAAGAGAGATATTAAAAGATAGAGAGGCAGGGAAAGATGCGTTTTTTAAATGAATTGCATGAGGGTGACAGAGTCAGCGGAATTTATCTGTGTAAGCAGAAACAGTCCGCTGTGACAAAGAATGGGAAACCGTATGAAAATGTTATTATTCAGGATAAGACCGGGGTTATGGATGGCAAGATCTGGGATCCGAATTCTCTGGGAATTGATGATTTTGATGCACTGGATTATATTGATATAGTTGGAGATGTGACCAGCTTTGCAGGCGCCATGCAGCTGAATATCAAACGTGTAAGAAAGGCCGCAGAGGACGAATATGATCCGGCAGATTACCTTCCTGTAAGTGAGAACAGTACAGAGGATATGTACAGTCAGCTGAAGTCATTTATTGACAGTGTGGAGAATATTTATCTGTCTGCACTGCTGAAGAAACTGTTTATTGAAGACGAGGAATTTATCAAAGCATTTGAGGGACATTCCGCAGCCAAAACTGTGCATCATGGATTTATCGGCGGGCTGATCGAACATACACTGGGAGTTACCAGACTTTGCGATTATATGTCAAAAGCATATCCGGTCATTAACAGAGATCTGCTGATTACAGCAGCTCTCCTTCATGACATCGGAAAGACAAAGGAATTATCATCTTTTCCGTTAAATGATTACACGGATGCAGGTCAGCTTCTGGGGCATATTTATATCGGAGCCCAGATGATCCATGATCTGGCAGGTCAGATTCCGGACTTCCCGGAGGTGCTCAAAAATGAACTGCTCCACTGTATTCTTGCTCATCATGGAGAACTGGAATACGGTTCACCAAAAAAACCAGCTCTGGTAGAAGCCATTGCCTTGAATCTTGCAGATAACACGGATGCAAGAATGGAAACTATCACGGAGATTTTTGCGGCGGATAAAGGCAAGAAAGAATGGCTTGGTTATAACAGGCTGTTTGAGTCCAATTTAAGAAGAACAGATGAGGTGTAATCTTTATGGAATTTCGTAAGAACGATCTTGTTACGTTAGAGATAGAAGATTGCGGAATTGACGGTGAAGGTATCGGAAAGGCCGATGGCTTCACCGTTTTTGTCAAGGACGCAGTGATTGGAGATACAGTAACAGCTAAAATCATTAAGGCAAAGAAAAATTACGGATATGGCCGTCTGATGGAGGTGCTGAAACCGTCTCCTTACAGAGTAAAACCGGAATGTGCTTTTGCCCGCCAGTGCGGAGGCTGTCAGCTTCAGGCACTTTCCTATGAACAGCAGCTTATATTTAAGACAAACAAAGTGAGAGGCCATCTGGAAAGAATCGGTGGATTTACCGACATTCCTATGGAGCCGATCATTGGCATGGATGAACTTTTTCATTATAGAAACAAGGCTCAGTTTCCGGTCGGAAGAAATAAAGAGGGAAAAATTGTCACAGGTTTCTATGCAGGAAGAACGCACAATATTATCGAGAACCGTGACTGTGCACTTGGCATAGCCGAGAATAAAGAAGTCCTGGACCGCGTCATTGCACACATGGAAAAATATGGAATTGAACCATATAATGAGGTGACGGGCAGGGGACTTGTGCGCCACATCCTGATCCGTTATGGATATTTTACAAAAGAAATCATGGTCTGTCTGATCCTGAACGGAAACAAAATCCCGAGAGAGGATGTACTGGTGGATTCACTGCGCAAAATCCCAGGAATGACAAGTATCACTATCAATGTAAACAAGAAACGCAGCAATGTGATCCTTGGAGAAGAAATCCGTCTGCTCTGGGGACAGGAATACATTACAGACAAGATTGGAGACATTTCCTATCAGATATCTCCACTGTCTTTCTACCAGGTAAACCCAAGGCAGACGCAGAAGCTTTATGCAAAGGCACTGGAATATGCAGACCTTCACGGTGAGGAAAACGTCTGGGATCTCTACTGCGGAATCGGAACCATTTCCCTGTTCCTGGCGCAGAAAGCCAAATTCGTCCGCGGCGTGGAAATCGTCCCGGCAGCAATTGAGAACGCGAAAGAAAATGCAAAACTCAACGGACTTGAGAACACAGAGTTTTTCGTAGGCAAGGCAGAAGAAGTATTACCGAGAGAATATAAGAAAAATGGTGTCTACGCAGACGTCATCGTTGTAGACCCGCCGAGAAAAGGCTGTGATGAGACACTACTGGAAACTATGATCGAGATGAACCCGGAGAGGATTGTATATGTCAGCTGCGACAGCGCTACGCTGGCGAGAGATCTGAAATATTTGTGTGAGAGAGGCTACGAACT
>CAVCYJ010000269.1:0-3939 GCA_963605995.1 Holdemanella biformis
GATCGCATCCTGTGCCCCGGGGATATTTCTTAATCTCATAATCTTCTCCTGTTTCTTCAATACTACGGCAGAATAATCTCCTCACCGTCAATAAATCTTCCCACAATATTCCTGTCGTCGCCGCCGTAGCAGACTCTTTCTGCTCTTTCCTCCTGAGTCAGCGCGAAGGTAATTCTGCTGCTTCTATCCGGTTCATAAAACTCTCTCAGTTTGGAAAGCTGCACCGCGCTGCACAAACTGAGATACATGAATATACAGATCGGAGAAAGCCGGAATGATCAGCTCTCTTCCATAATCCTTCAGTTCCATTCCCTGAATTTTCTCAGGATGCTTTCATAGTTCCCTCTGCGAAGCCATCCTGCACTACCAGATAGCTGTCCTCAAATGCTTTCAGTTTATCTGTTGTTTCTGAATATAAAATTTCTCCATGACATACAAAATCTGCCATCTTAAACCTCCTGTGTTCTTAATGTACTCCCTGAATCTTTCTAATAAAAAAAGACTCACCTGATTCATTCAGATAATTGTAGCACGCAGCTTTTGATAGAACAACTGAAAAATTTAGTATTTTCTCTATGACTTCAATGTCTCTTAATTTACAATTTTCCATAGTATTTTTATCACAACGATGTTATTATGTGCAATGTATTATATTTCCATTTATAAACCACAATAATCCATCTCAACGGAGGAAAAAATCATGACTTACAAAATCGTCTTCAGCGACATCGATGGAACGCTTCTAAACAGTAAGCATCAGCTTCTGCCAAATACTCTGATTTCCATCCGGATACTCCAGCAGAAAATATTCCGTTTGTTATCATTTCAGCCAGAAGCCCTTCCGGAATCTATCCAATCCAGGAAATCTATGATTTTAAATCCCCTGTCATTTCCTACAGCGGTGCACTGATCCTGGACGAGAACAAAAAAGTACTCTATTCCAGAGGATTCTCCTGCGAAACAGCCCGAAGCGTCATTGATTTTATCGAAAAAAAAGCTTTCGACTGTACCTGGAATATCTATTCCATGGATACCTGGATCGTAAAAGATAAAAAAGATCCACGTGTCATACAAGAAGAAAATATCGTACACGCAACAGCCGTGGAAGGTACCGTTAATATGCTGGACACCAGTGCAGATATCGGAAAGATCCTCTGCATGTGCAATCCTGACTGCATCCTTGATATTGAAAAGAAATTAAAGAAAACTTTTCCTGCTCTGTCCATTGCCAGATCCTCGGATATCCTGCTTGAGATCATGCCCTCCGGCATAACTAAAAGCAGTGCTGTCAAAACACTCTGCAAACTGTGGAATATTCCACTTGAAAGTACCGTTGCTTTCGGAGACAACTACAATGACATTGAAATGCTGGAGACTGTAGCACAGTCTTTCCTCATGGGCAACGCACCCGAGGAACCGAAAACCAGATTTTCCAATGTAACCAACAGCAATGATAACGATGGTATCTACAGAGGACTGACCAAAATCGGGTTACTTTCCGATTTTTCATAAATTTTTACTTGACTATAATTTCATTTTTCTGCTAAAATATAAAAACTGTAAGTATAAAGAAAATATAGAAGAAACAACAAAGACAATAAATGTCACCTGTCCACTGTCAGACGGACAGGCGTATTTATTGTCTTTTTTTGTTTCTAATGTACTCTCGGAATCTTTTTGTGCTTGCTTTTGTGAGCAGAAAAGACTCCAAGGGTACATTCTAAAGAAGAGGAGAAAATAATTATGCCAAAAACAAAATTTCAAAGTATCATTTTTACTGCTATAATGGTATTCTTCATGGTATATTGTATGACCGTTTATACCATTGCCCTGAAATTCGACGGGCTTGATTACAATGTGTTTGCCCTTGCAATACGGGAAATGTGGGTGGAATATGTGGTTGTCTTCCTGCTGATCTTTTTTGTGATCACAAAGCTTGCCCGGAAACTTGCTTTTCGTATCATCATTCCTGGTATTGACAAGCCGATCTTTTTAATTCTGGCAATCCAATGCTTCACGGTTTGTCTGATCGTTCCGACCATCACTCTGTTTGCCACATTTTTTCATAATGGTTTTACTTCCGCATGGTTCTGTCAGTGGATCCAGCTTGCATTCCTGTGCTTCCCGGTCGCACTCTGCCTGCAGGTATTTTTTGCAGGACCGCTCGTAAGACTAATCTTCCGCACTATTTTCAGCAGAACAAAGATCTGAACAGAAAAAAATCAGCAGTTCTGGATATCTTCCAAAGCTGCTGATTTTTCTGTGTACTGAGTTTCTATTATGCAGATAATCACCATTGAAGCGAACTGCTTCCCTGATTTGTTTAAAAAATAACAAATTTAAGGTTTTTTAAAAAATTTAGATGGTTTTTTTTGTTAAAAAGGTGTATGATAGCTAACAGATATTACTATTTTTCACATAGTATATCTGCATTTTTTGTAAAACTTTGACAACTAAGGAGGTTGAAGATGGAACAGATACTTGACAAATTATCTGAAATCGAGCTTACAGCCCAACGCATCATGGAAGACTGTGATCAGCAAAAGCAGGTGCTTTCTGAAGAAGCGGAAAAAAAATGTAAAGAATATGACGAGAAGCTGGAAGCCAGGACGGCAGAACAGATCCGCAGGATCCGTCAGCAGCTTGAGGAAGAAAAGGATTCCCGTCTGGCACAGTTGCGTGCAGATACAGACGCTGTTTTTTCTTCGCTGGATGCTCATTATGAGCAGCAGCACACACAACTTTCCCATGAATTATTTGAGAAAATACTGGCTATGTAGTAACAATACTATCTATGTAGTAACAGCAGGAAAGGAAGTGAGCAATAATGGGAGGCGTACTCTCCTACAGCGGAATTTCCACGAAAATCCGCGCAATGCAGAGCAGGCTTACTACCATGGAGCAGTTCGGGGAAATCCTCCAGCTCTCCGATGTCACACAGGTAGCCGCCTATCTGAAACGAATGCCGGAATACTCTTCCAGGTGGAATGCACTGGATGAAAATACCCTGCACAGGGGACAGATCGAGAAACTTCTGAAGAAATCCATCTTCCAGAATTTCTCCAGGATTTATCACTTTGCAAACCCCGAACAGCGTAAATTTCTGGATCTGTATTCCAGTCGATATGAGATCCGTGTACTGAAAGAAGTCATGACAAATATCTTCGATCACCGCGACACGGACCCTGTAGATGTCTCTCCGTACCGTGAGTTTTTCCGTCTGCATTCCAATATTGATGTAGACCGGATCACGACCTGTTCCACTATGGAGGAACTGATCTCCTGCCTCAAAGGAAACGAGTTTTATATCCCGCTTTCCAAAATCCAGGAGCATGAAACGGCGCTTCTTTTTGACTATGGCATGGCACTGGATCTGTATTACTTCACCCAGATCTGGAATATCCGAAAGAAGCTGTTTACCGGTAAGGATCTGGAAGAGATCACCCACACCTACGGCGAGAAATTTGATATGCTGAACCTGCAGTTTATCCAGCGTTCCAGACAATATTACCACATGGATCCGGCAAGTATTTATGCCCTGCTGATCCCCGTAAACTATAAGCTGAAAAAAGAAGAGATCACGGCCCTGGTGGAGGCTTCCACCCCCGAAGATGCCAGAAGGATTTTCCGCAATACCTGGTATGGAAAGAAATATGAGCAGCTTTCTGTGGCCAATCTGGAGGAATTTTACAACCATATCCACCGCAGGATCCTCGAAAAAGACTCCCGCAGGAATCCATATTCCGTGGCAATGATCTATTCCTACTTATATAATAAGGAACACGAAGTGAACCGTCTGACCATCGCTATTGAATGCGTACGTTACGGTGTTTCGCATGACGAAGCCATGCGTTATATATGCAATAGCTGATGCCTTATAACACAAACAACCAGGAGGTGAATTTATGATTGAGAAAATGAAGTTCCTGAGCATTACCG
>CAVCYJ010000270.1:0-3939 GCA_963605995.1 Holdemanella biformis
GTTACTGTTCAGAGGTTAGCTGGACATGAGAAAACCGATGGTGTAGACTAATAACAGTCAAAGCCATCGGTTTTCTTATCCAAATATCCTGGACACTCTGTCAAATATATTCGCTGGTTCTTCCAGCCGCATCAAAACAAGCATGCTCATGCATTGGCAGAGATAATCGATACTTTCGAAACTCCTGAATGTCACGGCCTGCGCCTGTTTTCGCTTATAATTCCTTAGAAGCCGTTCCGCTCCGTTATTAGTGGCAGGTACCCTGGAATTATGCAGGAACAACAGATGATTCTGCATATATTTCTCCATTCTCAGGAATAAATTATACCCGTCCCTGTAATAATTGTTTGCTGGAACGTTTCCGTATTCTCTCCTAGCTGTCTCCAGTATCTCACAGTATCTTTTTTCGAATTCAGATACCTTTACCGGATCCGGTTCCTGAAATGGCAGGCATTCGTTTCGGAAATGGATCATTTCCTGTACCAGTGAACGCATCTCTTTGTTCCAGGTGCGGTCTGGTTCATTATCCATGCTGTCTTTCAGGTAACGCAGCACATGGGCGAGGCATTCCTGGTGATCTGCTCCATAATTATAAAAGGTAATATCATGGTCATGGACAAGGATCCCCTGATAATCCTCTGTAACAGTCCCTTTTACTCCCTCGTGTCCTTTTTTCTCACGGGCAAAGTACAGTGCTTTTCCATCTGGGGTTGCACAGACATAGATCTGACAGCTTTTTCCGTTTTCCCTGCCGTTTGTACAATCCGTATGCATGACTGGGGAAAGCAGCATATCTGCATAGGCTTTCCTGCGCTCAGGCTCTGTTTTTAAAGCAAACTCCCTGCTGAGTTTACTTATCATGCCTTTGGAAATATTCAGTTTTCCATCTGTCAGATCAGACAGGAACTTTCTGCTTTTATCAATAGAGGTACAGCAGTCGTTATTCAGAAGGAACAGAAATGCCCGGATGCTGCCATCATAATTCACATCATCAATAACGCCATCTGGAAATGCAGCGTGTACGCGTTCCCCTGTCTGGCTGTTATAATAAACATCAGCATGGTATTCTTTTACATCCAGTACCATTCGGATGCTTACCATTTGTTTTATGATTGTTCTTGTTGTTTTTTTTAAAGCGTGGTCATCGAGCACTTCTCTCGGTGGTGTAAGAAGGATCACCGGCTGTGTAGGCTCCTGCTTCTTTCGGCCATGTCCTTTATGTCCTGGCTGCCCACCGGGTTTCCTTCCTGTTTTTTCCCTGCTGTTTGCAATCTTTTTCTGCCGGATGGTTTTAGAAGAAGGAATAGATGAGTTTTCATAATCACGGTTGATCTGTGCATGAAGTTTCAGATTCTTTCCCTGTTCTTCTTCCAGCTGGGTGGCGGTTTCATAAAACTTAAGACGGAATTCTTTTGCTTTCTCCAATGCATCATCTCTTTGTCTTTCCGCAAGAAGAGCACGTTTCTCCATCTCCCGGAGCTTCTGGTCAGCTTTTTTCTGCATTGCCTCAAACTCCAGCAGCATATCCTCCAGTACCTGAAACCAGTAATTGCGGACACGGATGGTTTCTTTATGTGCATCCGCTATCTCCGTTAGTAGCGCCTGAATCTTACGTTCATAGACTCTGCACTCCTTCTGATGGAGTTCTCTCAGCTTAATATAGTGTTCACCGGATTCCAGTTCTTTATTTCTTGTCTGTGTGGCTTTCAGCCGACACATGAGTGAGATGTAATCATACGCATCAGGCATATGTTTTCCTCCAGTACAGTTATAATCAAACGCCACTGACAATGTCTGTAATCTTTGAGATATGCTCTTCCAGATATTCAATCAATTCTTTTTGTTTCTGGATAAATTCCTCCTGGATCTCAATCTGTTTGAGATAACCGGCAAGAAGTTCATCACGTTTTCTAAGTTCTTCTTTAAAATCAATATCCATAAGTGAACCTCTCTTTCTTGAGAAAAAGTATAACAGAAACATAGGAAAAAAGCGAATCACCAGAAAATGCCTTTTCGTCAATCTGACTGTGGATAAATAGCTGTTTTATAATAAAAAAAGTATTCATGCAGACCTTGAAACTTCAAGAATGGATTCCCAAAACTAGAATCTGGTGTATAACTTTTAACAAAAAGAACAGCAGGAAAAACTATAAACACAGTTTTTCCTGCCGCGAATGGTTATCCACAAAATAAAAAAATAAATTTCGTCATTTTTTACAATGACTTATGCATACCTCTGAACAGTAACAAATAATGCAGTATTCCTAAAATATAGGTTGTTAAACATTTTGCGGGTAGTTATAATAAAGAGTAGTTAAATTAGTAAATCCTTGCAAAGCCTATAAATATAGATTTTGTAGGGATTTTTTTATAACAGGTATTGTACATCTGACAACAGAAAAATCAGGCAGGTGAGAAAATGACACTTCAACAGTTAAAATACGTGATCACAGTGGCAGAGACAGGGACGATCACAGAGGCAGCCAATAGACTGTATATTTCCCAGCCAAGCCTTACGAACGCCATTCATGAGCTGGAAAAAGAAATGAATATTGTGATCTTTAACAGAACCAACAAAGGAATCACCCTTTCCAAAGAAGGGGATGATTTTCTGGGATATGCGAGGCAGGTACTGGAGCAGGCGGCAATCCTTGAAGACAAGTATAAGGGAAGCAGTGGAGGCAAGAAACAGTTCTGTGTATCAACGCAGCATTATTCTTTTGCAGTTAATGCATTTGTAGATCTGATCAAGGAATATGGCCAGGAGGAGTATGATTTCAGCATCCGGGAAACACAGACCTATGAGATCATAGAGGATGTGGCGAAAATGAGAAGCGAGATCGGAATCCTGTTCCTGAATGATTTTAACGAGAAGGTTCTGAGCAAGATCCTGAAATCACATGATCTGGAATTTCACCAGCTGTTTATTGCCAGGCCGCATGTATTCATCAGCAGAAAACATCCTCTTGCGAAAAAAAGTGTGATCACAAATGAAGAGCTGGGGGCATATCCTTATCTTTCCTTTGAACAGGGAGAACATAATTCGTTTTATTTTTCGGAAGAGATCTTTTCGGAGTCTGAAAGAAAGAAAAACATCCGAGTACGTGACAGAGCGACACTTTTTAATCTTCTGATCGGACTGAATGGCTACACCGTGTGCAGCGGAGTTATTGACAGAGAGCTGAACGGAAAAGATATCATAGCAGTTCCTCTGGCAGATGAGAGTGATATGCGGATCGGATATATCACACACAGAAAAGGAAGGCTGAGCAGACTGGGTTCTACCTATCTGACAGCACTGAACAGGTATCTGGAGTAGACAGGTTGTCCATAGCTTTAAACTATGGACAACCTGAACTTTTATGTATTTTTCACGGGAAAGAATTCCATTTATAATAGGGACCATCGAATCACCCACAGATAATCTGGTTATTATGAATTGGAGGATATTATGCAGACATCAGTAATTGGCTTTCCGAGAATTGGTACATTAAGAGAATTAAAATTTGCATCTGAGAAATATTTCAGAAAAGAGATAGAAGCAGATCAGCTGTTAAAAACAGCGGAAGATTTAAGAAAGCTCCACTGGAACACACAGAAAACAGCCGGGATCGATTATATCTCCAGCAACGATTTTTCACACTATGATCTTATGCTGGATACAGCTGTGCTGCTGGGAATCGTGCCAAAGCGTTACAAAGATCTGAAACTTTCTGAGCTGGATACTTATTTTGCAATGGCAAGAGGATATCAGGGAGAGAGCGGAGACGTAAAAGCTCTTGCAATGAAAAAATGGTTTAACACCAACTATCATTACATTGTTCCGGAAGTAGAGGATGATACGATTATCGAGCTTTCCGGAAATAAGCTCTGGAAGGAATATGCAGAAGCAAAGGCACTTGGAATTGAGACCAAACCGGTTGTAATCGGTGCATATAC
>CAVCYJ010000271.1:0-3936 GCA_963605995.1 Holdemanella biformis
AAGGATTAACGAGGAGGATAAGATTATGAAGAAAAGATTATTTGCAGCATTAATGGTTATGGTAGTGGCAGTGAGTATGCCTGTATACGGCGCATCAAAAGATGAAGATTCCAGCAGCGATGTGATCAAGGTCAGAGTTGCAGGAACCGCAGATTATGAGCCATATACCTATGTAGATGAAGATGACAATATCACCGGTTATGATATCGAAGTAATCAAGGCAATCGACGAGCTTGCACCGGAAATTGAATGTGAATACAGCTATACACAGTGGGATACACTTCTTCCTGGTCTTGATGCAGACAAGTTTGATGTAGTAAGTAATCAGCTTGGTGTGACAGAAGAAAGACAGGAGATGTACCTGTATCCGAAATATCCGTTCCTCTTCGCAGGATCTGCGGTTATTTCCACTGCTGATGATCCGCTGGACAGCTTTGAGGATCTGAAAGGCAAAAAAGTTGGTGCTATCGTAGGAAGCTCCTTCACAACACAGATGGAACAGTACCTGGATGAAAACCCGGATGCATTTACCCTGGAGTATCTGGACGGAACTCTTCCACAGATGCTGGATGAAATCGTCAACGGTCGTGTAGATGCAACAGTCAACGATCCATCTGCTGCATTCTCCAAAGCGCAGGTTGCAGGAATTGAAGACAGACTTCACATTTCTGATGAGATTTACAATGGAGGATTCTCCTATTTCCTGTTTGCAAAAACAGATAAAGGACAGCAGATCGCAGATATCTTTGATAAGTATCTTCCGGAACTCTATTATAATGGAACACTTGCAGAGCTCGCAGAAAAATATCTCGGAAGCGACAGCGGTGTGACAAGCATGGCAGAAAATGGTTTCTTTGAAGAAGAAACACTGGAAGATTTCCAGGCTGCAAACGAAAAATAAGAAAGAATAAAAGACGGTAAAGGAGATGACTCTGATGAGCGAGGTAATGGTGAAATGTTCGCAGGTACATAAATCTTTCGGAGATCTTGAAGTACTGAAAGGAGTTGACCTGGAAGTAAAGAAAGGAGAGGTAGTGGCAATCCTGGGTCCGAGTGGTTCAGGAAAGACCACTTTCCTCAGATGTATTAACTTTCTGGAAAGAGGAGATGCGGGCACGATCTGTGTCAATGGGTTTACAGTTCCCTGCAAAGAAGGGACAAAAAAGGAAGTTCTGGAGCTTAGAAAAAAGACAGCGATGGTATTTCAGAACTACAACCTTTTCAAAAACAAAACTGTGATCCAGAACGTCATGGAAGGCCTTACCATCGTTCAGAAGGTCAACAAACAGGAAGCATACGAAAGAAGCAAGGCAATGCTTGAAAAGGTCGGACTTGGAGAGAGACTTGATTATTATCCGATCCAGATGTCAGGCGGCCAGCAGCAGAGGGCAGGAATTGCCAGAGCCCTTGTGCTGCAGCCGGATGTTATCCTCTTTGATGAGCCAACTTCAGCTCTTGACCCGGAACTTGTAGGGGAAGTACTGGAAACGATGAAAGAGATTGCAGAGACCGGAATCACCATGATCGTTGTTACCCATGAGATTTCTTTTGCTCATGACGTAGCTTCCAAAGTCGTATTCATGGATGGCGGCGTGGTAGTGGAACAGGGAACACCGGAGCAGGTAATCGATCATCCGCAGAACGAACGTACAAGACAGTTCCTGAAAAAAATAAAAGAGTAGGAGTGATGAAAGATGAGAGCATTAGATATTCAATATATGTGGCAGTGCCTGCCGGAAATCATGAAAGGTATTCCCTATGCATTGCTGATTGCTGTTGTGGCACTGATCCTTGGAAGTATCCTTGGACTTTTAACCGCACTGATCCGTATCTTTAAGGTTCCGGTACTGAAACAGATTTCCGGTATTTATATCGC
The DNA here is from genome assembly GCA_963605995.1 of Holdemanella biformis. Taxonomy (GTDB): domain Bacteria; phylum Bacillota; class Clostridia; order Lachnospirales; family Lachnospiraceae; genus Blautia_A. The sequence goes on from CAVCYJ010000271.1 coordinate 1,877, forward strand.
GATTATCCGAGGTACTCCGCTTATGGTACAGATTCTTGTAACCTATTATGGAATCCCGAGACTTCTGGAGTGGGTAAATTATAAATGCGGTACTGATGTGAGCATTAACAGTATTCCGGCTATTTATTTCATGTTTTTCTGTTTCTCATTATACACTGGTTCTTATATGTCAGAAATGTTCAGAAGCTGTATCCAGGCTGTTGATCCGGGACAGCTGGAAGCCTGTTATTCAGTGGGAATGACAACAAATCAGGGTCTGATAAGAGTCGTACTTCCGCAGGCATTTTCCACAGCATTGCCGAATATCGGCAACCAGTTTATCGGACTGATCAAGGATGCTTCCCTTGCATTCGCTGTTGCTATCCCGGAGATCCTGGGACGTGCCAAGATCGTTGCAGGCCGTTCATCCAAGTTCCTGGAAGCATACATTGTAGCTGCGATCATTTATTTTGTGATCTGTACGATCTGCCAGTTTGCACTGGATTATGTAGAAAAGAAAAACGGAAAATATACAAGACGCAAATAAGAAATTATGACAGGAGTGGGTGAAGAGGATGAGTAAATATGTGATAACTATCGCAAGGCAGTTTGGAAGTCTGGGTCGTCCCATTGCAGCAAGAATGGCTGAAATCCTGGGAATTGAATATTTTGACAGAGATATTGTAGATGCTGCCGCAAAAAAAATGAAGCTTCCGGTATCTGCTATCAGTGATGCAGATGAAACCGTATCCAACGGTCTGTTTCAGATGATGTTTCCGCTGGGACAAAGCGGCATCCGGATACAGCATGATGTATTTAATACTCAGAGAGAGATTATTCTGAACATCGCAGATAAAGGAAACTGTATCATAGTAGGAAGATGCGCAGACTATATTCTGGAAAGTGTGAAGAATCATCTGAGGATTTACATTTATGCATCGTATGACCAGCGTCTGAAAAACTGTGTGGAAACGTTAAAGATGACAGAAGAATCAGCCAGACGCATGATACGCGAAGTCGATAAGGCCAGGGAAGCGTATCACAGGCATTATGCGGGATATGCACCGGAGGATGTGAATTACAAAGACATTCTGATAGACAGCGGAATGCTTGGTGTGGAAGGAACCGCACAGTATCTGGCAGAGCTGGTCAGAGAGAGATTTGGAAGAGAATAGGCATTTATGAAGCGGACAGATTTTGAGGTCCGCTTTTTCCCGTTGATATATTACTGTTACAGAAAGGATGAGGTGACGGGCAAATGGAAAAAACAACAGAAAAGCATTTATATTCAATAGGAGAAACAGCGAGAATGATGGGGATATCTGTGCAGCAGCTGCGAAATTATTCCAATGCCGGTCTGCTGACTCCCTATGTGGTAGATCAGGAAAGCGGGTACAGATATTATTCCTTTGAACAGTTTCACTATATAGACAGGATCCGGTATCTGAGAAGCCTGGATATGCCGCTGCCGGACATCGAGGAAATCCTGAAAGAAGGAACGGTAGATAAGATGCAGGAGCTTCTGGACAAACAGAAGAAAAGGATTGAAGCAGAAAGAGACCGGATCAATGAGATGTATGAAGATATCGTCTGGTACCAGAAATATTTTTCTTATCTGAAGCAGTATGATTTCGACAATGTGCCTTATCTCGTCCAGCTCGATAAGAGATATATCCTGACAGTGGCCTATGAGCAGGATGATGACGTGGAATCAGTAGAAACCAGACTTGCCGCCCTGAAGAACAGTGAGGGCCTGAATCAGTCACATTTCAGAAGACAGTACGGCTATCTGGCAGATTTTGATGCATTATTCAGGGGAGAATTTAAACCCCGAAAATATTTTGTATATCTGAAAGATAAGCTCTTTGACCACCCCAATATCATGGAACTTCCGGCAGGAACCTATCTCTGCTTCAGATCCAGGATATGCGCCGGAGAATGGGATGTCAACGAATACAAAAAATACATGAAAAAATACAAAAAAACAGCATACGTCATAGCCAACGAATATGAAGATAACCTGATTGAATATCACCACTGTCCCTATGAGGTACAGATCCTGCTGGAAAAAGAATAAAATT
>CAVCYJ010000272.1:0-3916 GCA_963605995.1 Holdemanella biformis
TTTACTTGAGTTTCTGCAATTTCCCCTGTATAATAGAGCGAATAGCAACTATACTTATGAGAAGGAGATCCTAAAATGGGGGCATCAAAAAAAACTGCGATTCTTGTAATCAGCTTTGGTACGAGTTATGAAGAAACTCGAAAGAAAACACTTGAACAGATAGAAAAAGATCTGCACAACGCTTATCCTGAATATCCATTATACCGCGCATGGACGAGTCCGCGTATCCGTGCAAAATTGTTGAAACGCGACGGCATCCACATTATGGATATAGAGGAGGCGATGGCTCAGATCAGAGAGGACGGATTCCGAAATGTGGTCGTACAGCCAACTTACGTGATCACAGGCTTTGAAAGTGATGCCATGAAACAAAAGGTTATGGCATTTGAGAAAGACTTTGATTCCATCATCATCTGTGATTCTCTGATGGTTACCAGTCAGGACAAAGAAGAAGTCTGTCAGGCCGTAGCCCGGGAATATCATCCTGAATCTGACAAAGTACTTTTATTCATGGGACATGGAACAGAACATATCGCCAATGAACTCTATCCGGAGATGGATGCACTCTTCAGGCATTCCGGTTATCCCAATATGCATATGGGAACTGTTGAGGGAGACTTCTCTATCGAAAGTTTTCTCGATGAATTAAAGAAACTACATCCAGACCATGTACATCTGGCACCTTTTATGATCGTTGCGGGCGATCATGCAACCAATGATATGTCCGGAGATGACGATGACTCCTGGAAAAGTATACTGGAAAAAGAGGGATATTCTGTCTCCTGCACTCTGAAAGGTCTCGGAGAAATCCAGCCGATCCGAAATATCTTTATCCGCCATACCAGAGAAGGACTGGACAGACTTAAAAAGGTTCAGGCTTAAATCCGACCCAAGAACAGGCTGTCACATCTGTCGTGACAGCCTGTCCTGTTTATATTTTTATCTGCGCTTTCTCTTCTTTTTATTCGGATTATTCAGTGCAGACCAGCAGAATGCCTGAACCAGCAAAATGCCGATAAATGCACCACTGCTGTCAATCCCCACATCCTTAATGGCCGGAGTACGGCCGTCCACAAATGACTGGTGATACTCATCAAGTCCCGCAAATCCCACACAGACAATCCCTGCCAGGATCATCAGCCAGATTCCCCTCACTCCATATACATACAGAGGAAACGAAATCGCAATAGCCAGCAGGAAATATTCCGTCATATGCGCAGCTTTTCTCACATAATAATGAATTCCGTCTGCTTTATAAGCCAGTTCATCACTGCTTAAATTTTCTGTCAGAAGTTCACTCTTCATCTCCACAATCTCATAGCTTACTTTGTAACTCAGATTTCCCGAAACCTCACCCGGCTGTGCAGAAAAAGAAAAAATAATATACATCATCATCAGTGCCGGCAAAAAAGAAAGAGGCTTCAGCAATGTAATCAGTATTTTCATTCTTCCTTATCTTCCTCTTCATCATCCAGCCGCTTAGTGAGATTTGCCCTCTCAGCGATACTCATGGATTTCTTTTTTGCTGATTCATCATCCCGGTTCAGTTCGCCGCCTGCCGCAGCAGCCATTGCCGCATCCTTCGCAGCCTTCGCTTTCTTAATCCTGTCTTCAGACAGCATATTCTTTATACTGACAAACAACAGCCCCACTCCAATGACCGCAAATGCAATTCCGGCTGCCATAAATCCTATATTGCTGTCCTCTGCCCCTGTTATAAATCCCTTACACAGACTGTAAGCTGTATAAAGCAGATAAATTCCCGCAAGTACCCAGAGCACAGATCGCGCATTTGAAGAATTTTTTCCGGTATCCTGTTCTTCTTCGCTCTCTGGCTGAATCAGTTCCTTTGGTTCTTCATTTTTGTTTTCTTCCACGGAAGTCCCTCCTTTGTAATCCTTCTTAATCAGAATCCTTTCTTTCTCAGGTAAACAGCAATATCATGATAAACCTTTTCTTTACCGATTTCATTCAGGATCTCATGACGCATTTTGGGATATAATTTACCTTTTACATCAAGATATCCGGCACGGCGCATTGCTCTTACTGTTTTTGCAAAATGACGCACATTGATCATGCACGGGTCTTCTGCCCCACTGATGAACAATACCGGCATTTTCGGATTCGTACAGGAAAAATGTTCCACATCATACGCACGCTTCATCAGTTCAAATAATGCCAGATATCCGTCATCTGTAAAAGTAAAGCCGCACAGTTTCGACTCACTGTATTCCCTGGCCACCTTCGGATCTGAGCATATCCATGCGGTACAGTTTTTGTCCTTTCTGAACTTCGCGGCACCTGCGCCAAAAGACATGACTTCGATCAGTTTACTTCTGTGCCTCGGACCAAAAACAGCTTTTTCCAGCTTCGCGATCCCTGCTCCCAGAGGCATTGCCGTGTTATAACTCGGAGAACCACACACGATCAGCATATCTACACAACTGTCATATTCTGCCACAAACGCTCTCACTGCCAGAGCTCCCATACTGTGTCCCATAAGAATCAATGGCAGATCCGGATATCGGGCATGTGCTTTTCGGTTTACGGTACGGATATCCTGAAGCATTGCTTTTGCTCCGCCTCCGTATGTGAACCCCAGATCTTCCTGGTGCTTCACACTCTTTCCGTGTCCCCTGTGATCATGGATCACTGTCACATACCCAAGCTCCGCCATATACTGCATAAATGGAAGATATCTCTCTTTATGCTCGCTCATACCGTGTACAAGCTGTATAACTGCACGATATGGCTTCTCATCCGGTATGACCGCCATAAAGGAAATCTCAAGCCCGTCCGATTCTGATTTAAAAGAGCTCTCGTACTTCATAAAATTCCGCCTTCTTTCCTGATCTGGGTCAGGTGGATAAAATATCCGCCTCAATACCCGCTCATGACCGAATAACTGCTTCGCAGTTCCGGTTAAGTTGATTATACGTGAATGGGTTTGCCATTGTCAACGCATTCTGGTATAATCAGACCGTAACCATACGTTACTGTTCACTCCGTTCTCAATAACGAGACCATAATCACCTGTGAACAGCAGCCGGAGCAATTACATTCTAAAACAGGAGGACTAATGGAAAAAAAGAATAAAAAAGGGCATGTCGGACTGATCATCTTTATCCTGATATTGATTCTCGCCATCGGCGGAGGCACAGGATTTTATCTTTATCAGCGTCAGCAGCCCCGCAAAGCAGTCGGACAATTTCTTGACAGTATGAAAAATATGGATTTCGATACAATGGAATCCATGATCCAGAGCAGTGATCTCTCAGCCCTGGACGATGCAGATATCCGCGATGCCGCGTATACCGATTTCTTCTCGGCAATTAATAAGAAACTGACTTACAAAATCACAGGAAACAGATTTGATATCCAGAATGGTACCGCTTCCATCACGGTTCATTTCACTTATATAGACGGAACCAATATTTACAAAGCAACCATCACTGAGTACCTCCGCCAGATTGTTTCCAATGCTTATGCAGGAAAGCAGCTTTCTGAGGATGAAAGGCAGGAGAAGCTTGCTTCTATTCTGAATGAGCAGGCAAAAAAAGTCGAATCTGATGTATTCTCAGAAACAGATATTACTTATCCGGTAATCAAAACCAGTTCCGGATGGAAAATTGTTTCTCTTGACGACGAAACAGTAAAAATCATGTCTGCAAACTTCAAGAGTGTTGAAGACGAGATCAGTAACTCTCTTAACAATACGGACAGTGAGGATTCCTCCGTTTCCAATGCGCCGGAAGCATCTGCTGATGACACTCTTAATCTTACAACAGACAAATTTACAATCAAATATACCAAACATACAATTACCAAGGATTTCGCCGGAAATCCCTGTATCATGGTTTATTATGATTATACCAACAACTCATCTTCTGCTTCCAGCGCAATGGTAGATGTCAAT
>CAVCYJ010000273.1:0-3909 GCA_963605995.1 Holdemanella biformis
TCCTCGGATAAATAAGCTTTCTGTTCTTCCTCCGGGGCTTCCCAGATGGTTGTTGTAGTTCCATCCTTATCTACATACACTTCTTTTATCTCATCTTTCTTCAGAATATCATGAACATGAGCCCATGAATAAAAAATACAGCTTACATACTTCTCCCACAGACTCTGTTCAAAGTAGATAGTTCCTACGCCTGTTTCCCTGTCTAAGGATGTTCTCCAACGATAATTTCCCTTTATATTCGTTTTAAATCTTACTTCATCCTCAGTATCCTCAATGACAGTGATCCCGGCATCTTTGTAGTTGATATATGTGATATGTTTGTTCATATAAGTAAACACTGCCGCAAAGCAAATTACAGTTGCTATTATTGAAAACAGGATTGTTTTTATCTTTCTTTTCTTTAAAAATTTCCTGAAACTCTTCAGGTCGTTTGCTTCATTGCTGCTTTCTTTTGTCTGCACTGAGAGCTTCATATCGTTTTCAAGATCTGTCTTTGTCTCATGGTATACCCGCCGGCAGATTTCACAGTTTTGCAGATGTTCTTCTACCAGTTCTTTTGTGTCATCGCTCACTGTCTCTTCTATATATAACGGTAGAATATCCTGGATCACGTTGCAGTTTATTTTTGCCATGTTACTTTTCCTCCTGACTTATCTGTGTCCTTATCATCTGTCGTGCACGATGATAAGTTACCCTCGCCCATCCGGCACTTTTCTGATAGCATTTTCCGATCTGCTCAAAGGAGAGCTCGCCGTATATCCGCAGATGAAACACTTCCCTGTAAGGTTCCGGTATCAGCTCTGCATGGAATTTAAGACTCTTAACCGTTTCATTTTGCACGATCTGATCCAGTACTGCCGGGGATGTATCCTGCATGGAATCCTGTATTGCTTCTGAAAATTCTTCGCCCACATAGATTTTGTTCCGTCTGCAGTGACGAAAATATGTGTTCTTCGCAATTACAAATAACCATGCCCGGATATCTTTCCGGCCGTCAAATTTCTCAATGTTGTTCATTGCTTTCAGGAACGTTTCCTGAGTGATTTCCTCTGCCAGACTTTCATTTTCGGAAAGTGCCCGGATATAGTGAAAGACATCATGGAAATACTTCCGGTAAATGAATTCAATTTCTGATTTTTCCATTGCTGCTCACCTTAGTCTCACTGTCCGCACCGGATGCACAGCCTGACAAACCAACTACAACCGTCAGAATGAATATTCCCCAATATCGTTTCATAGTGTTTCTCCTCTCTGCTGTAATGTACTCTCGAAACCTTTCTGTGCCTATAGCCAGAAAACTCCGGGAGTGCATTCTAATAATATCTTATCTGATGTCTTTCTATATAATTAAGTCACAGCCGGGAGAAACGTTACATAAATTTTTACATTTTTATCTTCATTCTGAAGTGAAGGAGGAATTTCACTTCGTATCAAGCCGTGTCGCCACCATATGCACCACATACGGTACCAGTATCACCGGAATGGCAAGGTAGGCAAGAATACTGTACGCTTTCTGGATCAGAGTTAGAAGTCCGAACTGGGCGATCCCGAAATCTACGATACAGCAGATCACCGCCGCAATGATTTCTCTGGAAGTCGGCCCCTGATGAATGGATATTGGATTTTCTGATGCAGGATCCGCACTTCCACGATCATTGCTTTTCTGCATCTTTTCCAGGCCGCTGCAGATTCTTTTTACCATGGCAGCTACCATATTTACAGCCGTGGAAACTGCTCCCAGAATGATCAGTACGGAGATCAGAGGAGTCATAAACGCTTTTCCCACACCGTTCTGTACCATAAACAGAGTCGGCACACTCTGCTGTGCCATTTCCGGCTTTCCGCTGACTGTCATGATTCCCAGCACCACCATGATCATCATAGCGGCATTGATCACAAAACCAATTCCCATACTCTTTACTGCATCATCCGGTTTCCGGAAGGATTTCGCGTGCTGGACAAACACTGCGACATTTGCCAGCTGAAACGTTCCGTAAATAAAGGCGGAGTAGAGTGCCTTTCCAAAAGGCAGCTGCTGTGTACCCATGCTCTGTGCTGCTGCCGCGATCTCATGGCTTCCTGCAATGATATTCGGGATATACACGATCAGCAGGCCCGCAATGATACAGATTGAAAGCACAGAAGCTACTTTCCGCACCAGATCTGTGCCAAAGATCGCCACAACAAAAATAAAAATCCCTATGATCAACGTACACGCCAGATATGGCAGCCCCGTCAAAGCACTTAAAGTCGCACCGCCTGTTGCAAAAGCCACTGCCGGAGCCACGCACATTACACAGATATACAAAAGCTCAAACAGATTGGAAAACACCGGCGCAAATTTTCCATAAAAGGCGTTATTATACGACCGGTAATCATACACCTCATGTTTTCTGGCAAACCGCAGGCTGTAAGCAAAAAATACCGCATTGTAAGCCATTGCCACTGCAGGCATAAACAGACACCAGATCCCGTACCGCACATAATAGCTGTAGATCTGTGCCCCCGAAGCAAAACCGCCTCCAAAATGGGTGGTAAACCATACAAAGGCCACACCCCAGATGATCATTCCTGTATTACTCTTTTTTTCCATAAAATCCGGAACTCCTCTCCTGTGCCAACTTACATTTCAGCACTTTATAATCCACACTGAAATCTGTTGTTTCAGTATCATTAACAACGGCTCTGTCTCTTCGCATTCAGCCGTTCCATTGCCTCCACCAGCATCTCTTTCGTAACCTTATAAGGATAATGCTTTACATCCGACATCTCCGGGATCCGGTTCATGCTTTCTTCCCACTGCGCTTCTGTGATCTCGATTTCTTCCAGGGAAACCGGCAGATGGATTTCCCGGTTCAGCTCATAGATCTTTTCAAATTCTTCATATTCCTGATCCACCAGCAGTGCCAGCAGCACACCAAATCCCACAACCTCTCCATGAAGATGTCTCTTTTCAATGACCGGATAACTGGTCAGCGCATAAAATATCGCATGAGCAAGACCACTGTTGTAATCCGGAGTAAAGTCCTTTGTCAAAAAGATTGAGGCAATCCCCGTCGTCACCACGATTGCAAGAACTACCTGTTCCACCTCATAGGTACAGCGACCTTTCTGATGATCTGCAAAAGCCTTTGCGCCATACTGAAGCAGCGGATCGCGGCACATCCGGCTCACTGCCACACCTACCGAGGTAAAGTGCTCCAGTCTTTCATCTCTGGAAGATATGGTTGCCTCATAATATTTCGCATAGGTATCACCGATTCCCGCCCACATATATTTCGCCGGTGCCTTGGCAATAATCTCTGTATCAATGAACGCGTGCATGGCCGGACGCACAAAAAAGTGTGGCTTCAGGAAGGTTCCGTCATCATTATACATAATGGAAACGGATGTGCACGCCGCACAGTTGGATGCAATAGTTGGAAACGTAAACACCGGCTTATCGTCGGTGATACACAGACATTTCACCGTATCCAGTGCTTTACCTCCGCCAACTCCGAACACCATATCTGCTTCCTGATACACCGGAAGTGCGCGGAGCCTTTCTACAGTTTTATAAGTACAGTCTTTGCCAAAAAGTTCTTTCCCGATGATCCTGAGATTTGTTTTTTCCACATAGGAACAGATCTTATCATAGGCTGCATCCAGTGCTTTCTCCCCTCCGATCACAAGAACTGTTTTTCCATAAGACTCGCATACCGGTCCGATTTTGTCATAAATTTTGTCACCAATAGAATAGCTTGGCAGATGCACCTCATAATTTTCCAGCTTCATTATTCTTTCCTCCTGTAATAGTATACTAAATATACTATAATATAAAAAAGGACATACAGATACCCGGGTATCCATACGCCTTTGTATTCGTTTTTTATAGTAACATGAAGCATTGATGATGTAAAGCAGACAAAT
>CAVCYJ010000274.1:0-3886 GCA_963605995.1 Holdemanella biformis
AATATAATCTTTAATATCTTTGATCCACATAAAAAAACTCTCCTTTTCATGGAGAGTATATCCTACTTTTCAATTTCACGCAATCAAAACGGCCATCACTTTTTACTTTTCTCAATTTCAAAAATGATGACCGTTCTAATGTTCTTCGTTATTCAATTTATTTTCCTCTTAGTATTCTTTCTATAACAATATTTAATTTACAGATTACTTTTTCAAGTTTCCATATTTAATTTTTCTATTGTAATATTGTAAATTCTCTTCTGATTTCCTGCTCATAATCCATATGTGCCATAACAACCTGACTCAGATTTCGCATCCGAATATCAGTTTCCGTTACTTCGCTCATTGAACTTACTTAGAAAGTTTTATAGATTTTAAATTATAATTTCACGGATTATAATTTGATGTTATCCCGAAATATCAAATATACTTTTTCAATCATTCGTGTTAAGCAATCACAAACTTAACTGTTTAAATTCACAACTGTTTATTTTTCTTTTTTGTACCTTATCATATATATTCAGAACACAAATGGCAGATGTTCCAATCAATTATGTAAAGTATTTAAAAAAGCATCCTAATATTTCCTCTTAATATCTCATATTTAAAAATATTAGATATTCCTCTGATGCAAAGCTTCAATCTATATCATCCTCTGCAGATATACATCTCAAAATATCGTTCTCACCAACAACTTCTCTGTTACCTGAAACTCTTCTTTCCGGCTAACTATTGAGGTAAGGGTTATATCCTTTCGATAAATATTTCTTTACACATTTATCAAAATCCCTGTATCAGGTCTGTGACAGATATTCAATATAAGCTATCGCTTCTATAATTACCTCAGATACAATTCTTTTCCTTACTGAACTGTGCGTATATTTTTTATAAGGAAAAACTTCTTCATTTAATTTCTGTATCAGGTCTTTCTTGCAGGAAACGCGATACCCATCACTCTTATATTGATGATGTTATAACTTCCTTCCCAACGGAATCACCTAAACCTTTCTGTTATTTTCATCCTTTTCATTGAAACATTTATATATATGCTATGAATTGAATGAATTTCTTTGATTAATTATTTTGTTTTCTGTTTTCTTTTGATGAACTTATAATACCACCCCGCTCACTATTTGTCAATACATTTTTGCCATTTATTTTATTATTTTTATTTTATTGTATCTTTATTTGTCTTAATTTCACAATATTTATATTCATTATATAATTTTCAGACTTTTAACCAAATCAAGTAAGTCCCTGCTTCAATTGTGAAAAGCAATAAGCAGTGGGTGGGGACTTGCTTGTATCAGGAGTGGTACAAGCCACTCCTGATAAGCTGCGAAGCAGCTATTCGGTTATGAGCAAGTAGCGAAGCGGATTGCGAATATCCGCTTGACTCCAATCACATTCTCCTACCTCCCTATAAACTCCCACACACACCGCAAGTCTTACGCCACTATACTCCCCCTTACGAAACCCAGCATGAAAATAAAATGGTTCCGAAACCGCGTTTGAAACCATTTTATTTTCATGCGTCCCCCATTGCACCAAAAAAAGATGCAGCCACCTCCCCTCGAAGCCAGCTGCATCCAAACTCTTCCTATCTTCTGTTATAATTAATCAGGCACCCCTTAAGGATAATCTCACGTTCATCATCCGTAAGCTCGCCAAGAGTCACCTCAAACTCCTTCAGTCCATTATCCCCAACAACATATCCCTTAATCACATCATCCTTTCCGGCAACTGCCTTACGGATTTCCGGGAAAAACAGATAATCTCCGTTTGCAAACGGAAGTTCTCCCTCTTTGATCAGGAACGGAAGCATACCCCAGTTGATCAGGTTGGAACGATACCTCTTCGTTGCATATTCATTGGCAACATTCGCCCATCCGCCAAGTACCTTCTGGCAGGATGCCGCCTGCTCACGGGCAGAACCATCACCAGGCTTCACTGCAAAAATCGTACTTCCAACGCCGATATTCTCCTTGCTGATGCCCGGATAATCCTTCTTGATCACTTCCATTACAGGCTTCAGTTCCGGAAGTGCTTCTGCCGGACATTTGCCCTCCTGGATTGCTTTCTGCGCTTTCTGAACCTCTTTCGCACGGCCCACATAAGCAGGATCCTTTCTGGAAAGTGTAAACTCTGCAAGTCCAAGCGGATTGGAACGATAAGATGAAGTTTCACCGGATGGGATCAGTTCATCTGTAGTAGTAACAGGATCATGGATCTCAGAAACCACCTTCACGATCAGATTCTCCGGAAGTGCCGCCATCTCCGGCCAGTCCTTGATATTCGGGCCAAACTGAATCTCTACACCCGGATCAGCTATGCCCTTGCTGTCAAATACACGATTCTCATAAATTGTCTTATCAAAGAAATACTTCTGTCCTGTATAGCCGCCTGTATAATCCTCTGCTGAAGTCAGGAAGCCTTTGTTTGCTGCTGTTGCTGCAATAGAACGCGCATCCATAAGTGCAACGGAAGAAATCTGGCCATTCTGGATCTTGGATCCCTCACGGTTCGGGAAGTTTCTGGTCGTGTGACGGATACTGAATGCATTATTTGCAGGTGTATCACCGGCACCAAAGCACGGTCCGCAGAAAGCAGTCTTCACGACAGCACCTGTTCCAAGCAGTTCTGCCAGAACACCATTCTTAGCCAGTTCCATGTAGATTGGTGTACTTGCCGGATAAACACTTAATGTAAAGGCATCTGCACCAATGCTCTTACCTTTCAGGATATCGGCTGCCGCGCAGATATTCTCGAATCCGCCGCCTGCACAGCCTGCGATGATTCCCTGCTCTACATAAAGCTTGCCATCAATGACCTTATCTCTTAATGTATAAGGAACTTTTCCATCGAGGCTGACCTGAGCTTTCTTCTCAACATCTGCCAGGATATCGTCCAGATTTGCCTTCAGCTCATCAATTGTGTATGTATTGCTTGGATGGAACGGCATAGCGATCATTGGTTTGATCTCGCTAAGGTCGATCTCTACACATCCATCATAGTATGCTGTTGTGCCCGGTTTCAGTTCTCTGTAATCTTCGCTTCTGCCGTGGATCTCATAGAACTCCTGGATCTTTTCATCTGTCTGCCAGATAGAGGAAAGACAGGTTGTCTCTGTTGTCATTACGTCCACACCGATACGGAAATCGGCACTTAAATTCGCAACACCAGGTCCGACAAATTCCATTACTTTATTCTTTACATAGCCATTTGCAAAAACCTTACCAATGATCGCAAGGGCAACGTCCTGAGGACCTACACCCGGACGCGGAGAACCTGTCAGATAGATTGCTACGACTCCCGGCATATTAATATCGTATGTCTGGGAAAGAAGCTGCTTAACCAGCTCCGGACCGCCTTCTCCCATTGCCATGGTACCAAGGGCACCGTAACGGGTATGGCTGTCTGAACCGAGGATCATTTTGCCGCCTGCTGCAAGCATTTCTCTTGCAAACTGATGGATAACAGCCTGATGAGGCGGTACATATACGCCACCATATTTCTTTGCACAGGTAAGTCCAAACATATGGTCATCTTCATTGATCGTTCCACCTACTGCACAGAGGGAGTTGTGGCAGTTTGTCAGAACATATGGCACCGGGAATTTCTCAAGTCCTGAAGCACGGGCTGTCTGGATAATACCAACAAAGGTGATATCATGGGAAGTCAGTTTATCAAATTTGATCTGAAGCTTCTCCATATTCCCAGAAGTATTGTGTGCTTCCAGAATTGAATAGGCGATAGTGTTCTTTGCAGCTTCTTCTTTGGAAACAGGAACATCCGCCTGATTCTCCGGAACGATCTTCTGTCCATTCAGTAAATATACTCCGGTATCGTATAATTTCATAATGTATCCTCCATTCTGATTTTTTCG
>CAVCYJ010000275.1:0-3869 GCA_963605995.1 Holdemanella biformis
GTGTTATACTGATAATACTTGAATGGTTCAGACATCCGTTCCGGTCTGAACTGTTCGATTTCAGTTCAGGAGGAAAAACATGAACAAAATAAGCAAAAAGTTATTTTCTTTATTAGTCGCATTCAGTATGATAATTTCTAAACCACCATTGGGTATATAATGATATTTACATTCAGTCAAATATGTTATAAAATAATATCCAATTATCATTCCATTTTTTTATAAACAGTGTTACATATACGTTTTATCATGTCAGGAGGCTCAATATGTCCAAAACCTTCAACATTACCGGAACATGTTTTCCAGAGAAGCATTACATGGTCAATATTTCTGACAAACTTGCTCAAATCATTCCCATGGTAGATGCCGGTCAGTATTTCTGTATAAACCGCGCACGACAGTATGGAAAATCTACAACTCTTCATGCACTTGCTTCCCAACTTTCAAATAAATACATTGTTTTTCCTCTTAGTTTTCAGCGAATGAGTACTGCAAAATTCAAAGATGAAGATACTTTTTGTCGGGCATTTGTGGAACGGTTAAGGAGAACTGTTGAACCAGATTTTCCATCTGGATTGAATCGTAAATTTATGGATTCACTTATTGTACGAGCAGAAAACTACCAGCGGAATTTTGATTTGACGGATATGTTTGATTATCTGGCAGACCTTTGTGCAAATTCAGACAGACCAATCGTGTTGATTATAGATGAAGTAGACAATGCCTGTAATAACCAGATTTTCCTTGACTTTCTTGGACAGCTTCGCGATCTGTATCTGAATCGTACTGTTGCTGCCACTTTTCAATCAGTTATTCTGGCTGGAGTTTATGATATTAAGAATCTGAAACAGAAGATACGTCCAGACGATATCCATCGTTATAATAGTCCATGGAACATTGCAGCTGATTTTAACGTAGATATGCATTTCAGTCCTGCTGAAATTGAAAGTATGCTTATAGAATATCAGAATGAGCATCATAAAGAAATGGATATTTCGTATATCAGTCAGTTCCTCTACAGTTATACATCAGGATATCCTTATATGGTTTCCAGACTTTGTAAATTAATGGATGAAAAAATAGCTCCCAATTCTCCATGGACCAAAGAGGGACTTTTAAAAGCTGTTCGGATTTTTCTTAAAGAACCAAACAGTCTGTTTGATGATATGAGCAAAAAAACAGACGGTAATCCTGATCTAAAAAAGCAGATCAGCAATATTCTCTTTAAAGGAACCAGCTATACCTTTGAAATCAATAACCCTACTGTCAGTATTGGTGTTATGTTCGGTTTCATGAAAGAGCAGGATAATCAGGTAGCAATTGCCAACCGTCTCTTTGAAATAAAACTATATAATCTGCTGCTGTCAGAAGAAGAAAATCAGACGGAAACTTCCGCAGATTCTCTCGAACAGCGTAATCAGTTTATTCATCAAGGTATGCTCCAAATGGATGTGGTTATGGCAAAGTTTTATGAATATTTCGAGGAAATATGTCATACTAGCTCTGATAAGTTTATAGAAGATGAAGGTCGCAGAATTTTTTTGATGTATTTACGTCCTATCATAAATGGAACTGGCAATTATTACATTGAATCCCAAACCCGTGACCGTACCAGAACCGATGTTATTGTCGATTATCATGGAAAACAATTTATCATTGAACTGAAACTCTGGCATGGACAATCCTATAATGAACGTGGAAAGGAACAGCTTTTCCAGTATCTGGAGTATTACAAACAGTCAAAAGGATATCTCCTCAGTTTTAATTTTAACAAAAATAAAACAACCGGAATTCATGAAATAGAATATAAAGGAAAACGCATCATGGAAATAGTTGTATAAAAATCCCCATCCACAACAGTTGTTGCCATGGATGGGGGAATTATCTTATTTCTCTTTCTTCTGGCCTTTTTCCGCATTGCTGTAGGCCATTGCGTAAAACATTTCCTGTGAGTTCAGTTTGACATCGTTCAGGTTTCTGTCTACGTAGTTTCCGGTTTCTGTAAGGTGTTTTCCTTTTTCATCGTCGTTCATCATTGTCTCAAACATCCAGTCCAGACGTTCCTTTAATTTTTCGTCAAGGATTGGTGCTGCTACTTCTACACGGCGAACCGTATTTCTGGTCATAAAATCCGCAGACGCGATATAGATTTTTTCACGTTCTCTGGTACCGAAACGGTAGATTCTGGAATGTTCCAGATAACGTCCTACAATACTTATCACCCTGATATTCTCCGTATATCCCTTGATTTCCGGAATCAGACAGCAGATTCCTCTGACGATCATCTCTATCTTTACACCTGCCTGGGATGCTTCTACCAGCTTGTTGATGATCACTTTGTCTGTCAGGGAATTGATCTTTATGCCAACATAGCCTTCTTTTCCCTGTTTTACCTGGTCGATTTCTTCCTGGATCATATCCAGGACTTTATTCTGAAGGCATTTCGGAGCTACAAGGAGGACGTCTGATTTCTCAATTACCTCACCTTTTAATAATGCGGCAAATACAGCTGCTGCCTCTTTTCCTATTTCCTGATTTGCTGTGATCAGTGACAGGTCTGTATAGAGTGCAGATGTTTTTTCATTGTAGTTTCCGGTGCCAACCTGTGTAATATAGGAAACTCCGTTGTCTGTTTTTCTGGAGATCAGACACAGCTTGGAGTGTACTTTTAAACCATTCAGACCATAGATTACTCTGCATCCGGCTTCTTCCAGCTTTCTGGAATATTCAATATTACTCTCTTCGTCAAATCTGGCTCTCAGCTCTACCAGCACGACTACTTCTTTTCCGTTTTCTGCTGCTTCTACAAGTGCATCTACGATCTGGCTCTTATTTGCCAGACGATACAGAGTCATCTTAACAGATACAACCGATTCATCTTCTGCAGCCTCATTCAGAAGATTGATAAAGGATTTGATATTCTCAAATGGATAGGACAGCAGCACATCTTTCTTCATGATCTGCGGAATTAAAGGTTTCTTATCATCCAGTTCCGGTGTCATTCTCGGAGTCCGTCTCTGGTAGAAAAGCTTCTCCTGTGCCGTGTTCTTCAGATAACTCTGGATTCCGAATACAAAGGACATATCCAGCGGAACTCTGGATAGAAATACGTGTTCTTTGTCCACGTGAAGCTCCCTGCAAAGAGAATTTATCATCTTTTTATCCAGTTCTCTGGATAATTCCATTCTTACAGGATTCATTCTTCTTCTCTGCTTGATCAGATTCTCCATCGCATCCCTGTAGTCCAGATCCTCATCATAGATCGTTTCTGTATCAATATCTGCATTTCTGGTAATACGGAGCAGGGATTTCTCCCTGATCTCATAATTTTTGAACATCTTTGGCAGGAAATGAAGGATCAGTTCTTCCGAAAGCATGAACGTACCTTTTCTGGTAGGAATATCGATCAGTCTCTTAAATACTGTATTGCTGCATGGAATAATGGCTGTTTTTGTCTTTCCGCCTTTGGTCATCAGTGATGCTACCGCATATATGCCTTTATTTTCCAGAAATGGAAATGGCTGCTGTTTGCTTACGATATTTGCAGACAGGTACGGCGCAATTTCCTGATCAAAATAGATTTCCAGAAGCTTTCCTTCTTTTTCGGACAGCCTGTTAAAGTTGATCAGACGTATCCCGTATGGCTCCAGTTCTCCCATAAGCTGTTCGTAAATCGCAGCTTTTTTCTGATCCAGTTCTCTGGTTGCCTCAAGGATTGCCTTCACCTGTTCCTCACTGGTCATATTTGTCTTGTTCTCGCGGATAACCTCGGATGCTTCCATCTGATCCATCAAAGTTCCTACTCTGACTCTGTAGAATTCATCCAGATTTGACTGATAAATAGATGCAAATGTCAGCCTCTCTGCCAG
>CAVCYJ010000276.1:0-3847 GCA_963605995.1 Holdemanella biformis
TAAACAGGAGGAATATCATGGGAAAGTATTGTTTTGGAATTGATGTTGGCGGTACAACTGTAAAGTGCGGACTTTTTCAGACAGATGGAGTCTTAATGGAGAACTGGGAAATCCCGACCCGCAAAGAGAATAATGGGGAGGCGATCCTTCCGGATATTGCGAAGGCAATTCTGGACAAGATTGCAGAGCGTAAACTGGATAAGGAAGATATTGACGGTGTAGGTATCGGTGTTCCCGGTCCGGTGAATGAAAGAGGTGAAGTTCCATGCGCAGTAAATCTTTACTGGGGATTCAAAGAGGTAACCAGAGAACTGACAGAACTGACAGGACTTGCATCCAAAGCAGGAAATGATGCCAATGTAGCAGCACTTGGAGAAGCGTGGAAAGGTGCGGCTGCAGGTTCTAAGAATGTAATTCTTGTAACACTTGGAACAGGAGTAGGCGGCGGAATCATCGTTGACGGAAAAATCGTAGGCGGAGCTCACGGTGCAGGCGGAGAAATCGGCCATGCCGCAGTGAATAACGGGGAAACAGAAGCCTGCAACTGCGGTAACTGCGGATGTCTGGAGCAGTATACATCTGCGACAGGTATTGTACGTGTGGCACAGAAAATACTTGCAGCTACAGAAGAAGATTCTGTACTCCGCGAGATTCCGAAAATCTCTGCAAAGAGTGTTCTGGATGCGTTTAAAGACGGAGATAAGGTTGCATGCGATATTATGGAACAGGTAGGTGAGATGCTTGGAAGGGCACTTGCGATGTTTGCGTGTGTAACAGATCCGGAAGCAATTGTTATCGGCGGAGGTGTTTCCAAGGCAGGACAGCCTCTGATCGACTGCATCCAGAAGTATTATAAGAAATATGCATTCACAGCGTGTAAAGATACGCCGCTCATTCTTGCGAGTCTTGGAAATGACGCAGGTATCTATGGTTCTGCCCGTATGGTTATCAAAGAAGCATAGTAACTGTTCAGTACCTTCACAGTTACGAGTCAAAATCCATTGAAAATCGCCTGCGGCGATGGGATTTTGACTTGTATGTCTCGGGATTTTGGCATTTTCATGCCAAAACACCTCGCGGAATAGTAGACTGCTGAATAGTTACGAAGCATAAACATAATAAAAAATCCACAGTCCCGGAGTTGGAGACTGTGGATTTTTTTATTGTATGTCCAGGATAATTCCGGTTCGGATATCATACTAGTAATAGTAGTCAATCTGGTAGTTGTCGTTATCGTCACCACCGCTGTTATCACCATTATCATCATTACCGCCGCTGTTATCACCGCCATCACCGTCAGTTCCGCTGTTGCCACTGTCATCACTGTTGTTATCGCCGCTGTTATCGGTATCAGAATCAGTAGTGGTTTTATCGTTGTCGGTGCTGTCTGTCTGACTGGAGGAATCGTTATCGTAATCGTTATCGTATTCCTCATCATAGTCCGCATCGTAGTAATGCTGATCGCAATATTCAGTCGGCATTGTTCCGACATCGAAATATTCAGTGATCACCGGGCAGCCGACACTTGGAAGAAGTCCGGTCTCGGAGCATATACTTAACTTCTCTACACTTGCAGGCTTCTCAAATTCTTTTGAAGGAAGTCCCTCATGGATTCGTGTCATAACCTTCTTCCATAACTTCTTGTGGAAATTACGTGCATAGTCAGGTAGTTTCTCATTGTTATCATAACCGGACCATACAGCACAGGTATAGTATGGAGTATAGCCTACAAACCATAAATCGTTGTATGCTTCAGTTGTACCTGTCTTTCCTGCAACTGCCATGTTGTCAAGCTGGCAGGCTGTACCGGTACCGTTTTTAACAACATCCTCCATTGCACTGGTGAGAAGATATGCGGTAGATTCCTTGATGACGGAGCGTTCCGCAGAAGTATTCTCAATCAGAACATTTCCGTTGTGATCCAGAATTTTTGTGTAATAAATCGGTTTAATATAATTTCCGCCATTTGCGATTGCTGCATAGGCTGCGCATAACTCTACATTTGTGACACCATTTGTGATACCACCAAGCGCAGTGGCAAGATTGGCATCGCTCCAGACATTGCCATTGGCATCAGTATCAGCCTCTGTTCCGTGAGCAAGAGTTGTAAATCCGAAGTTATCAAGGTATTTCAGACCAAGTTCAGGAGTTACCTCTTCAAAGCACTTGACTGCTACAACGTTAATGGAATTCTGGATTGCTGTACGGATTGTTGTGGTTCCGTTGTAAGTACGGGTTGAGTTGTTTACAGGGGATCCATCAGGATATTCATAGGGCTCATCTTCGAAGGTTGTTGCCAGAGTCATGCCTTTTTCATTTAAGGCAGGTGCATAAGTGGAAACAATCTTAAATGTGGAACCGGGCTGACGGGTGGTATCTGTTGCACGGTTCAGTGTCAGGCTGGCGGTTTTTTCACCGCGCCCTCCTATAAGGGCTTTAACATAACCGGTATGCTGATCGATCACACTCATAGAGGACTGCGGCTGGGGTGCGAAATTCACACGTTCTGCCACAACCTTGTTTCCTTCTGCCACAATGGATGCTTTATATCTGTCTACATAAGTCTGACCTTCCTCCGGAGAATCAAAAAGAAGATCAAAGTCCGGATCCTCGTTCTGGAAATAAAGCTGCAGCATTTCTTTGCTGTAGTTTACCTGGTTTCCGTCCGGATCTGTAACGGTCAGTGCGTAATCAAGCTCATACTGAACAGTATCAGGATAATTGGAAGAGTCAGAATATTCCTCATCCAGAATATTCTGGATCGTAGAATCCTGAGTGGTATAAATCTTAAGTCCGCCACTGTACAGAAGATTGGTAGCCTGGGTCTTGGTATAACCCTTGATATTCATCAGGTCATTGATGACCTGATCTGTAAGCTCATCCTCAAAGTAAGTATAAACGGTATTCTCAGTGCTTGAATTCTGCTCCTGCGCTGCCTGAATACGGGAGTAAACATCATCTGCGAGAGCTTCATCATACTGTTCCTGAGTGATATAGTTCTGATCCAGCATGTGCTGGAGAACTTCTTTTCGTCTCTTCTGGTTGCTTTCCGGATGGAGAATCGGGTTAAATTTGGTCGGATTCTGAGTAATACCTGCGAGAGTTGCACACTCGGACAGATTCAGATCCCAGACATCTTTATTAAAGTACTGTCGTGCAGCTGCCTGTACACCATAGGATCCCGCACCAAGGTTAATGGTATTGAGATAATTTTCAAGGATTGTGTCCTTGTCTGTTTTCTTTTCAATCTGAACGGCGAGATACTGCTCCTGAAACTTACGTGTGAATCGTTCGAGCTGAGTAGATTCGCTGGTCCAGTTGGTGAATACGTTATTCTTCAGGAGCTGCTGGGTGATCGTACTGGCACCTTCGGAAAAATCTCCGGTAGTGATTGCTTTTACTCCTGCACGGAGAATACCCTTTACATCAATGCCATTATGTTCATAGAAACGTTCATCCTCGATCGCAACTACTGCGTGCTGCAGATCTACAGGAATCTGATCCAGAGTGACCGGCAGTCGGTTGGAATTTGGTGCAGCCAGCTTACGGATCTGATTTCCGGCATCATCATAGAGAAAAGTTGCATAGCCCAAAGGCATAATATCAATATCATCAACATCAGGGGCATTATCTATCACACCTCTGAAGGCCCCCACACCCAGGCAGGTTACTGCGATGCAGAGTGCTATCAGTGATACGAACAGGACTCTGATGAAAGAAACTCTTGCCCGCTTTCCCATCATGGAAGAACGGGAAATCAGCGCAGTCCGTTTCTTTGCAGTCGACTTTTTACCGTAGTTCATGTTAAACCTCCTTTATAATCCGTTCTATTATATCAAATAAGAAT
>CAVCYJ010000277.1:0-3833 GCA_963605995.1 Holdemanella biformis
CTGTATCAATCCATAAATCTGATGATAATAATCCATATCTTTTGTTATAACTGTTGTATCCTAATCTTCCTTCTCTCATTATGTCATTCTCCCTTCATTTATCGTTTCCGTAAGGACGCCCTGAATCAGGGCTCCCTTTTGGAAATTCTTTTCTTCGCCAGCCAACTCCCGGCTACACCTTACAGGCTTTCTCCTTGTCTGCTATCTACAGGTGCGTGACACGCTCCTGTAAAAAGATCATCAACGAGAACTGTTACCATCGAAAGCTCCCATGCATTCCTTTTCTGTCCAGATATTCCTGCCGGAATTTTTCCCTTTCTTCTTCCGTTGGTGCTGTTTTGGATTTGCTGTACACTTCACGATCCACCATTGCATCCAGTTTCTTCTCCAATCCCAACCGGATTATTTCTTCACCATCGCAGTTATCCATCAAAAAATATTGCAGGAGTTGAAAGAATAACTCGTATGGAATCTGTACATTTTTATTTTGCATCTGTTCTCCTTTCAAGGTGGCAAGATTCCCTCTTCTTAAGAAATGGTAATCTTGCCATCTTCCATTTCTATTCTGGCAACATCCAATACCATTGCTTTCCACGTTTTACGGAATCAATTTCAAGTTCCCGTTTGGCATTCCATAGCGTTTTACTTTTGATTCCTCTGGTTTCGGCTTCTTCTGCAATTTTCTTTTGAGTCATTCCCCCATTTGCCAGTATCTCAAGAAGAATTTCTTTTGCTTTCCGGCTTTTCTGCCCTCTGCCGTCTCCATTAAGCAGTTCATCAGCACTGATGTCATATTCTCCAATCCATTCAAATCCATTATTTTTATCCAGTCTGAATGCAATGGACGTTCCCTCCGGTGCAAGAGAACTCTTCGTATGACATACCACTCTTACTTCCGGTTCATCCTTCACTCGCCCGACAATCAGGACACTTCTTGCAGCAGCCTGAAAATCAATGGAACCAAGTCCACGATAAGAAGATTTACCGTTACTGTTTTTGTTCATATGACCGATTAAAATGACTGCACAGTGATATTTTTCTGCCAATACTGCGACACGCTTCATCAGCGGCCTAATTTCATTTGCCCGATGCATATCCACCTCTGCTCCCAGGAATCCCTGAATAGGATCAAGAACAACCATTTTGGCTTTTGTCTGCACGATTGCTTCTTCTAATCTGACATCTGCCATCGTCAGTGGCTGATCGCTGTCATCAATCACCAGCACCTTTGAACAATCGGCACCTGCAGCAAGTAATCTGGGTTTGATGGTATCTCCAAGACCATCTTCTGCTGTCTGATAAATCACATTTACTGGTGACACAGAAGGCTGTTCCTGCATATTGTCTTCGCCGTCTAAATCATCATTCCCACTATCGACTTCGTCACTTTGTTTTTCTTTTGTTTTCGTTGCATCAGTAACAGGAAGAATCGGCTCTCCTCTGGTCAGTTTTGCAATAATCTGAAGTACCATCGTTGTCTTACCTTCTCCGGGATCCCCCTGTATAATGGTCACTTTTCCATAAGGAATAAACGGATAAAGCAGCCATTCTATCTGTTCTACCTCTACTGAATCCATATTGATCAGTTTCAGTTTTGGTTCTGTTCTGCAATTCTCACTTTTATTTTTTTCATTCATATTCATTTCATCATCTCCTCCTGCCCTTCCGGGCAAGTCTCTGATGAACAGATATTCGGGAATTGTCGTATTTCCCGATTCGTGATATACTGAATCTGCCAAGATGGTATATCAGTGAATCTGATTATCAGAGAACTTGCTCAGATGATTTATCTGGGCTTTTTCTTTTGCCTTTTCAACATTCATCTCTTTCTTCTCCCAATCCGGTAACTGCATTTTCATTATCCAGCAGATTTGCAATCTTTCTTTGCTGATTTGGATACAGATGTCCATAAGTATTCAATGTGATACGAATATCTTTATGACCCAATCTGTCCCGGATCAGTAACGGTTCTACACCTTTCTCAATGAGATAAGCCACATGACTGTGTCTGAGATCATGCACCCGGATTTTCTTTATGCCTGCCAGTTCAATCTGTCGTTTCATCTTATGCTGTACCGTTTCCTGAACAACTGGAAATAACCTTTCTGTATCCGGCATTCCATAATGACCATCTACAAATTCCTTAATTTCCTCTTTCAGAAATTCCGGAATTTCGATTGTCCGAAAAGACTGTTTTGTTTTTGGTTCTGTGATAATATCCTGCATTCCTGTCCGGTAATAAGTCTTATTGATACTAAGCTGATTCTTTTCAAAATTGATGTCAGCTTTTGTAATCGCAAGCAGCTCCCCGATCCTGCATCCAGTCCAGAACAGCATCTCAAACATAAGATAATATCGTGTTCCCGGCTCCATTGTCTGTATAAACTGTTTGTACTCGTCCAGTGTCCAGAAGTTCAAACTTCTCGAATCCGAATTTCCCATTCGTTTCACTTTCTTACATGGATTAACCGGTAAATCATAGATTTTAGTTGCATGTGTAAACAGACTGGTCAACTGATTCTGAATCATTCTCAGATAAGAATCTGAATAGCCTTTCTTCTGGATTTCATTCTGCCACTGAATAATCTGTGAAGCCTTGATCTCACTCATCATCTGATTTCCGAAGTATGGAACTATATGCAGTTGCATCATATATCTTTTATTTTTGATTGTCCGGTCTTTCAGGTCATTCTGTTTGTCTGAAAAATAAATCTCAATGAAATCGCTTAGTTTCATATCCATACTTCGCTCATTGCTTAACTTTTTGCTTCGTTCAAACTCCAATGCTTCTCGCTTTGTTTCAAATCCACGCTTTCTGCGTTTTTTCTTCTCACCCATAACATTTGTCTCAAACCACTGGGCTGTCCATTTTTTTGTGTCTTTTTCTCTGTAAGCCATATTGATTCTCCTTAATTTCCTGCTATTTCATAGCCATACATCTTTTTTGCCCAAAACGCCTTTGGTATTCTTCCTGCCATCGTAATATATCCCTGTGCAGCCAGTTCTTTATTCATAGCTTTCACCAGTTTATAGGCATGAGATTTTGAGCAGTTTAACTCCTGTGCCACTTCATCAGCACTCATCATATAATTGTAACTTGCCATTTTATTTCCTCCTTTCCTCGTCAGACATTAAATACATTTACTGTATTTTTGTTTCTGTACGATTTTCGTAAAATGATAATATCATGTATTTCTATTATTGTCAATATTTCGTAAACGTATTTTTACGAACTTCGTATATTATTTTTTCTTTATTTTATTCCAGATCTGTGCTATGATATTTTATAGATTTATGTTTTTCGTAATTTTCTAATATATGAAAAAGGAGGATTCTATGGGTGACGGTAAAAATTTAAAGAAATATCTTGATGAAAAAGGCACAAATGTCCGTAAAATTGCAAAAGCAACCGGAATCAGTGCCACAACCTTATATTCAATCATTCAAAAAGATTCCAATATTCGATTTGATTTTGCTTTAAGACTTGCAAATGAATTGCAAATTGATGTGAATGAGATATGTTCTGCCAGTCCATTTTCCGGCACAATTAAGGAAGAAGAGATTTATCCTACCCTTCCAGACGGTTTGAACGGAGTATTAGATGCAAGCCGTGTAAAGACTTACTTAAAAAATTCTATGTACCCGCTGATGTATCTTTTCGGTAAGAACAGTATGCCTGATGTAGATAATCTGCTTACATCGTTCTATCAGCTTGATGATGAAGCAAGACTGGAAGTTGTGGAAACTATCCGTTTGAAGCTGCAATATCATCGTGATCCGGAACGTGCTGAACAGATCAAACAGATCAAAGGCTGGTAAAAAATTACTCCTGT
>CAVCYJ010000278.1:0-3810 GCA_963605995.1 Holdemanella biformis
GGATCCAGACCATATCCTACAGTCTTCTCCAGATTTGTTTCCATCAGCTTCTGCATGACCGCAGGATGCGCTCCCTCCATATAGTCACTGGCGAAATATAAACGCGATACTGTATTTTCCATTTTTATTATTTCGTCCTTTCCTAATATAATCTGCTGACAAAATTCATGTTACGCACTGATCAACACCTTTTTCCCTTCAAAAGCAAACCCGTATTTCCGGATTCTGTCTGAAGTAATTCCTTTTGCTTCCAGTCCGGCAGCATATTGTTTGTCTTCAATCTGATGTAATGCTGTTTCAACGGTATCTTCCAGTGAATGTTCTTTTTGCGGATTTCTGACCTTAAACTCAATGATGATTGCAGGATCCTTCTTTTCTGTCGGCTCAAGAACTACATCATAGCGGCCGAATCCACTTTCTCTGTTGGACGTAATGCTATATCTGCCCTCCAGTTCCACCATAAGTCCCAGCACAAAACCATGATAAAATCTCTCCGGTTCCGCTTCTGACTCTTTCCTTCCGGTATCAAAATAACTGAACATCGTCTTTGTGATCTGATTCATGTAACTGTTCATTGCAGCTACATCCCCCTGGATCAGTCCTGCGACAAAATCATTATAATCTTCTGTTGCTCCGGCAAACCAGTCATGGATCATATTCTCAAACATCAGATACACTTCTCTGTTTGTAAGTGCCAGCTTATAGGAATCTCTGCCTGTCCTTTCATCCATTCTGTGCTCTGCAGCCTTCAGGCAGCCGCTGGCCAGCAGCATACTCCATATCGCTGTGTCCTGTTTCTGCAGCTGACTGAATACGATCTGTTCATCCAGCACCGTAGAAATCTCTTTTCCCTGCAACAAATCTTCAAACTGCATCTTCAGCTTCCTGCCACTCTCACGTATCAGGCTTCCGATAAACTGATTACTGCTTGTATTCGCCCAGTAAGGAGCAAATCTTCCGGTCTTAAGATAATTCAGGATTGACCACGGATTATAAATATCTCTGATTTTTCCAAAAGTAAAACCATCATACCACTTCTTTACTTCCTGTTTTTTTGCTTCCAGGCCATACTCCTCCAGCGCCCTGAACACTTCTGCTTCTGTAAAGCCAAAACTGTCTGCATATGCATCTGAAGTAGTCGTGATCACCACCAGATTATTCAGATCAGAAAATACAGATTCCCTGCTCACTCTGGTAATTCCAGTCATAAGAGCACGTTCCAGAAACGGATTGGTTTTAAAACTCGCATTAAAAAGGCTGCGGGTAAAGGACACCAGTTCTTTCCAGTATCCTTCTACATAAGCTTCCTGCATCGGTGTATCGTACTCATCCAGCAGGATGATCACTTTTTTCTTATAATATCTGGAAAGAAAATCTGACATTTTATGCAGCGCCATAGTTGCATTGATCTCATCCATATCCGTAGAGATACTTTTGAAATATCTTACTTCTTCTTCCGTCAGCAGACCACTGTCCAGCAGAAACTGATTCTTATTATAAACATCCGTCAGAACCTGGCAGATCCGTCTCTTTGCCATTTCATAATTCGGTTCTTTCACGTTCGCAAAAGAAATGCTGATAACCGGCCAGGTTCCCTGCATACTCCGATACTTCTTCTCATCACTGATCTTCAATCCGTCAAAAATACCCGATTCATCTGAATATTTAATGGAAAAAAAATGATCCACCATACTCATAGTAAGAGTTTTTCCGAAACGGCGTGGTCTGGTAATCAGCGTAACACTGTCCCTGCTCTCCCACCATTCTTTTATAAAATGAGTTTTATCAATATAAAATAAATCATCTCTCCTGATATCCGCAAAATCCTGCTGCCCGATCCCAACAGTTCTCGCCATTTCCGAAATCACCTCCCTGAAATTTCTTCTATATTCACATTTCTCCACAGCACTACATATCTCAAGCGGATTTGCCTGTTCAAACCGAATAACTGATCCGGTTAAACCATTTCCATCAAATCTTCCATATCACAGCACAAAGCCCTCGATAGTCGAAGCAAGGTCTCTGACCTGGCTTTGTTGATGCTCTTTTTCCGCTGCTCATATTGCTGGATCGTCCGTACTGAAACACCGGACATTTCTGCCAGCTCTGACTGACTAAGTCCAGCCATTACCCGGGCAGTTTTTAATCTGGTATCCGGATTTGCTTCATGGTACAGCTCATTCAGGCGATCTGTCAATTGTCTGATATCCATTTCGTGATAAGGTTCATAAAGCATACATATTTCCTGTACAGGTATCGCTTCTTCAATCTCGGAAAACGGAAGCCCTGTCTCCCACTGATAATAGGCAAGCACCCAGCCTGTCCAATATTCACGGCTTCTGTTAAATGGCAGCATTTGTACCGTATCCGGTCTTTCTTTTCCGGCATCTTTAAGCACAGAATACGCAAGCTCAATTCCTGATTTTCCCGCAATCACGGAACAATCTCCCTGTTCAAACTGAATTGCAGCTTTGCTTCCCAGGAACCATTTCCATGCAGTTTCTATTGGATTATCAAGTTCATTCACCAGATAATCCAGCATACACGCCAGATTTTTTTGCGCATTTGAAAGATAGCTCTTATCGTAAGCGTGGATCATCTGCTCTCATCTCCTCATCCAGAATTGTTGTAATGTATATATCTCCCCGCTGTCTGCGATTTCGTTCAATGTCAAAATACTGACGGCGGGCAGATTTATCACGGAAAGATTTCCTTTTATACCATTGTCTGCTATCTGCAATTTCATACCCCTGAAATTCCAGCTTTTCAAATGCCCGCCTGCTTTTTAATACAAATTGCAGGCCTAATTTCCCCAGCTTCATTGCATTTGACAATTGACGATAAGAAATCGCACCATTGATAAAATCCGCTGCAAAAGAAAAATAACTGTCATCCGCACGATATCCAATAATAATATCATATACAGAATAATCTAAATGACAGTTCTTTATCAGATACTCTTTTGCTTCTGCCGCAAGAGGGGTAGATACCTCAAACTCACGGTTCTCCAATAATATTGTCAGCCAATGCAGCATTGTATGATTTTTATTCAGATTTAACACCGACAAACCATCACAATCTATTTTATATTGATTTGAATATCCGTTATGTTCTTTCCCAACTCCCCATTCTTTTGCCATATCAGGATTCTCTGTACAGTAAAAACCCACTCCATAATCATTATAAGTTTTTCCATATCCATATTCCGGTTTTTCTATAACATGATCTGAACCATGATAAATTATTTTTTCCATAAAAGCCTCCCACATAATTATACTTCTGCGGGAGTATAATTACAACAAATAAAATTGCAGGACAGCATTTCTTCAACACTGTCCCGCAAAAATAAAATATTTTATTCAATAGCCCGCTAACTAAAACGTCTCACACTTTCTCCCATCTGCTTCTTTGCTTCTCGCAGATGGAATTCCACTGGCAGTTCCCGCAGATTTCTTTCCGCTTTTGTGATGAGAGGATTTCGCTTTGAACAATCTCTGTAAACTCATCAAACTCCATAACCTGTCCATTCTCCAGGCCGCACGCTTCCAGCACTGCGTTATCATATTTCTTTACCAGAGAGAACGAAGAGCAGCGTCCCTTTTCATTATTCGGACAGGCAGAGCAGATTTCATCTGTATCTGTATGAAGCTGTATCTTCGCCCCTTTCTGAAAAACTTCCAGCATCTCCTGCATATGAGCCGAGAATCCGTCACTGTATCCCTCACCTATAAAATATGCAAGACACATTCCATGGTGCGGGCGTAATGGAATACTTTTAATTAAAGACATCTTTGTGTATCCTTCCTTTTT
>CAVCYJ010000279.1:0-3786 GCA_963605995.1 Holdemanella biformis
CTGTCCGATCTCATTGGAGGTATCGTAAGCTTTTGCGGAACGCAGAGCCAGATAGCCGGTGGCAACACTGACAGTTTTGGTGGTATAGGTGGTTCCGCCGATAAGATAATCTTTATTGACGAAGCCGTTCATGTCATATTTCGGAGAATATACGTACCAGTACCGGGAATCGCTGGTATCCAGAAGCTGAACGGAGTCACCGGAATAGAGCTGCCCGATCTCGTTGGAGGAATCATAAGCCTTCTGCGTACGCAGAGCCAGGTAACCGGTGGCGACACTGACTGTTCTGGATTCACCGAAATAGCGGGAAGTATTCTGAGTGCTGCTTCCGCCGCTGTAATAAATATAGTCCTTATCCACATATCCGTATCTGTCAAGCTTCGGAGCATACACGTACCAGTATTTGGAATCACTGCTGTCTGAAACCTGAACGGAATCACCGGAGTATAACTGTCCGATCTCATTGGAGGTATCATAAGCCTTTGCGGAACGCAGAGCCAGATATCCCTTGCTTACGCTTACGGTATAAGAGGTAGTATAGGAATTCCCCGGCTGAGTGGAAAGAGACAGCAGATAATCACTGTTTACATATCCCCAGCAATCATATTTCGGGGAATATACATACCAGTAATCGTTGCTGCTGTATTCGCAGACTTCCACGAGATCACCGCTGTAAAGTTCACCGATTTCGTTCGCGGTCGTGTAGGCCATGGAACTTCTTAAAGCCAGATAGCCTTTGCTTACGCTTACCTCATAGGTATTGGAAGATGCCCGAACTTCCTGGATACTTCCAGGTACAGACACGGCAGCAATTGCTGCTGCGAGCATCATTGGGATTACAGTACTTTTTCTTTTCTTCATAGATAAAACCTCCTTCTTTTATTCCTTCTTAAATAAACCGCAGCTCTCAGGCTCTTTCTGCCGATGAACAGCTACTGTTTTTCACTGTTTTCGGTGGAATTATTGTAGTAATCATAAATTGTCCTGCTCAGGGATGCAATTGTGCTCTGGGCGGAACCGACACCGGAAAGATTCTGGGACATGAATACGATGACCAGATCGTTGTCTGCATCATAGATAATACCGGCATCATTTTCGACATTGTCGAGTTCTCCGGTTTTGTTGGCTGTCTTCACACCGGACGGAAGCTGTGCGGGGATTTTATTCTTCCGGGTCTGGGCTTTGAGCAGGTTATACATGTCTGTTGCGTGTGAATAGGCGGATTCCTCTTCTTTATATATTTCCATGAGGAAATGTCCGCAGTCAGCAACAGAAGTATAATTGTCATCATTCTCATTGCTTGCCAGAAGCATACGTCCCATGTGGGTTC
This sequence comes from Holdemanella biformis, assembly GCA_963605995.1. GTDB lineage: Bacteria > Bacillota > Clostridia > Lachnospirales > Lachnospiraceae > Blautia_A. The sequence continues at coordinate 1,331 of CAVCYJ010000279.1, forward strand.
TGGTATAACCGTGGTTCTGGCAGAAGCTGTTGACAGCCTGCATACCTGCACCGGAGTCACCACCGCCAAGGTAAGTAGTCAGTGTGTTGGCAGAATCATTGTCACTGACCGTGATCATGGAATACAGACAGGAATCCACGGAATCCTTTCCGTACTGGCTGATGAGCTGGTCATAGTTTTCATAGACAGTGCCCATGATGTAAAGCTTGATCAGGCTGGCAGCCTGCATGGTCTGGTCATTGATACTGCCTTCTGTTTCGTTTATAAGATCAGAGATGAAGACGGCCCAGGTTCCGTTATTTGTCGGAAGCTGTGTCTGAATCTGATCAAGGAGTGCCTGAAGCTCTTCGTCTGTAACCGGCTCGGCAGAAGTGGATGATTTGCCGAATACGCTGTCAGAATCCCCGGAAGATGGGGAAAGTGTACCCTGTTTTGCGTTTTCCTCTGCCGCATAGCTGCAGGAAACAGGAACCATAAGAATGCTGACGGAGAGAAGAGGTATCAGAAATTTTCTCAGTTTTTTTAAATACATTGTATTCACCGCCTGTTGAGTAATCTGTAACTGTCAGGTTATCAGGTGCCAAGCAGATATTCGCAATCCGCATTCGCTGTCTGCTCATAATCGAATAACTGCTCCGCAGTTTATTGCTTTTCGCAATTGAAGCAGGGGAACTTCCTTGCTTTGATTAAATTATACCGTGTTTATCGGATGGTTACAAGCATAAGTACAGGTGATTTTACTGTTTTATTTTCTGCATGACATTGTCTTTTGATGTACCGTATGTTATAAAAAGGATAAAATCCTGTCTGTTTCATTCAGATAGGGGACTGAAATAGACAGAGGAGGCGAAAAAAGTGAAAAAGCTCAGGAAATACCTTCCGCTCATACCTGCTGTCCTGATCCTTGTACTGGTGGCTGCTGGAATTGGAGTGTGGAGGGATTACAGAGACACACTGATGAAGAATCAGGAAGAAGAGCTGCTGCTTGTGACCAGGATCCTGCGTGACAATCTCCGGGTATCAATGGAGGAATATCAGGATAATCTGGAATTTGTCAGCGGGATTCCAGTGGCTGATACACAGGAAGAAGAGAACGTATACCGGAGATTTCTGAAAACCCATAACAATTTTATCAGCAATCTTTACCGGGAGGACGCACAGGGAAATGTCATCATCAGTGCCGCAGAGACTGATTTTTCGACTTCAGTACTTCTGGCAGAATACGCGGATGAAAAAAGTATCTGGATGATGTCGGATGGGACAGATCAGTACCTGGTATTTAAGAAAGAAGAAGACTCCGGTGAACAGATCTGTCTGGCTGTAGATGCGGAAAAATATTACAGGCAGCTGATTTCCGACATTCATATCGGAACCAACGGATATATAGTTGTCAAGAATAAAGAAGGTACAGTGATCATGCATCCGGACAAGGCACAGTGGGGACAGGAAGTGATAGAGGGCAGGAAGGAGCGCTTCCCTGATCTGGATTATTCCAGCCTTGAAGCCATGCTGAAGGAACAGAGTGAAGGAAAAGAAGGCATTTCCAGATATTACTCCTACTGGTGGACCAAACCGAAGGTTCAGAAAACAGAGAAGATCAGTGCCTACTGTTCGGCAGAAATGGGACAGGATGCATGGATCGTCAGTGCTGTTATTGATTATGATGACTTCTATGCACCGATTGCGGAAGGCTTCCTGAAGATCAGCCTGATCTTTACAACTGCGCTGGTTCTGGTCGGTGTGCTTGTACTTATTTACGGAAGAATGCTGCGGATCGTACATAAATCCTCCAGAGAGATTAAGAATCTGAAGGAATTGAACACCCTGCTGGAGAATGTCCAGAAAAGCGAAGATGCGATCGCTCATCAGGAACGACTGCAGATCATGGGAACCATGACAGGCGGAATCGCCCATGAGTTCAATAACTTTCTCACTCCGATCATGGGATACGCGGAACTGCTGATGATGGAACTCCCGGAGGGTTCCGATGAACAGGACAGTGCAAAAGAAATCTACGAAGCATCCGAGAAAGCCATGGATGTGGTAAAACAGATTTCTTCTCTCAGCCGTAAGAATGTAGAAACAGTATACAAATGCATTCCTGTCAGAAAGATGATGCAGCGGGCGCTGAAAATGATCACATCTGTGTGCCCGCCCCAGGTTCATCTGGAAAGTGAACTCCATGTGGAACAGGAGAACATCCTCGGAAACACGACGCAGCTGAATCAGGTGCTGCTGAACATCTGTGTCAATGCTATCCATGCCATCGGCAAAAAAGAAGGAACTATTCAGGTAAAATGTGAAGTCATTTCCAGAGAAACACTCGCCGGATTCCTTGATAAAACACTTCCGGATACATGGACAGAATATATTTATATCAGCATCCGTGACAATGGCTGCGGAATGGAAAAAGAAACACTCCGACAGATTTTTGACCCGTTTTTTACGACAAAGAA
>CAVCYJ010000280.1:0-3737 GCA_963605995.1 Holdemanella biformis
TGTCTCCGGATTATGTGAAACACAATATGATCCCCGGACATCCGATCACAATTACAGACGGAAGCTCTTCCAGAAAGGCATTTGCATTAGAAATATGCAGCGACGGACGGCTGAAAGTGCGGGAAGAGAACGGAGAGGAGACCATAATTGCATTTGGGGAAGTGTCAGTAACTGTATAAGGAATGTCCAGAGTGATCATTACTTTCTCCTTTATCCCTGTTCATTTAACCGAATCAAGTAAGTCCCCTGCTTCACTTGCGAAGAGCAATCAGCAGTGGGTGGGGAATACAGCGGTAATATGTTACACAAATAGTCTTGATAAGCAGATTGTTTTGCTCTATACTTGAGAACGGATGAAAACAGTCGTAGCTGTCTGGCACCTTGAGTTGACCGCTGAACAGTTACAAACAGTTATAAAAGGAGAGCGATTGACAATGACAGAAACAAGACGCTTATATTATGAGGATGTATATAAAAAAGAATTTACAGCAACCGTTATAGAATGCAGAGAGAGAAAAAAAGGCTACGCAGTGATCCTGGATGAGAGTGCTTTTTATCCGGAAGGCGGCGGTCAGCCGAGCGATGTGGGAACTCTGGGAGATGTAAAAGTGACAGAGGTTCATGAGAAGGACGGTGAACTGCTTCATTATACAGACAAGGCTCTGGAAGTGGGCGCAAAGGTTGTGGGAAAGATTGACTGGGCGTATCGTTTTGATCTGATGCAGCAGCATTCCGGAGAGCATATGGTCAGCGGGATCATCCATGAGAAGTATGGCTATGACAACGTTGGTTTTCATATGGGAAGTGATGTGATCACCGTAGATCTGAATGGTATGCTGGATGAGGCCCAGCTTGCAGAAATTGAAAGAGAAGTGAATGAGAGAGTCTGGGAAGATAAAGAAGTACTGATCACCTATCCGACAGCAGAGGAATTAAAGGCTCTGGATTACAGGAGCAAGAAAGAACTGGCCGGACAGGTACGTATCGTGACTTTTCCGGGAGTGGATGTATGTGCCTGCTGTGGCACTCATGTGACACATACCGGTGAGATCGGAATGGTGAAACTCCTCTCAGTAGTAAAGTTCCGTGACGGTATCCGGATGGAGATGATCTGCGGCAAACGTGTTCTGGATTATCTGAATATGGTGAATGAGCAGAATCATCAGATTTCCGTAAAGCTGTCCGCAAAGATGGAAAAGACAGCAGATGCAGTACAGCGTCTGCAGGATGAGAACTTCCGTCTGAAAAATCAGACTGCCCGCATGGAAGAAGAGATGTTCCGGGCAGAAGCAAAGAAATGGGAAGGTGCAGGAAGTGTCCTGATCTTCAAAGAGGGACTGGAGGCGGATTCTGTACGTAAACTTGCGGATGCAGTGATGAATACCTGTCAGGGATGCTGCGCAGTATTTTCCGGAAATGGAGATGGAAGCTATAAATATGCGATGGGCGAGATTAATGGAGATCTCCGCCAGTTTACAAAGGAAATGAATGCCGCATTAAACGGAAGAGGTGGCGGAAAGCCATTCTTTGTACAGGGATCTGTGCAGGCATCAGAGACAGAAATCCGCAATTTCTTTGAGAAATAAACGACATTGTCACTGAGAACAGAGTGAATGGTAATGCAAAAAGACAGAGACAGAGGATACGGGCAATGTTTGGAGAATGTCATGCACATATAATTATGAATGGCGTGAATTACCGAAAAGCAGTTGATCTGCATAAGAGTGGACCGGATGACCGTGTGATACGGGAGCACCTGAAGGCTTATCAGGACAAAGGGATTACGTTTATCCGTGATGGCGGTGATGCACTGGGTGTTTCTGCGAGAGCGAAGGAACTTGCACCGGAGTATGGGATAGATTACCGTACTCCGGTATTTGCCATCTACAAAGAGGGACATTATGGTTCCATTGTTGGAAAAAGTTTTGCGACAATGCGGGAATTTCATGATCGTGTTATTGAGGCAAAGAGTGCAGGGGCAGATTTTGTTAAGATTATGACTACCGGTATTATGGATTTCAATGAATATGGGACTGTCACAGGGACACCGCTGGATGCGGCTGAAGTGAAAGAGATGGTACATATTTCGCATGAAGAAGGTATGGCGGTGATGTCCCATACCAATGGAGACTATGGTATACAGGCAGCAGTGGAGGCCGGAGCAGACAGTCTGGAGCATGGAAATTACATGAATGAGGAAAGTCTTGCCATGCTGGCAGAGAGCAATACGGTATGGGTTCCCACGCTGGCCACGGTGAGAAACCTTTTGGGTGATGGCCGTTACGAAGATGAAGTATTGCGTCCGATCATTGAGACAGCAGAAGAGAATGTAAGAAAAGCTTTTGGGCTTGGAGTAAAAGTGGCACCGGGAAGCGATGCGGGAGCTTACAGAGTCTTGCACGGACAGGGAATCCAGGATGAGATCGACTCATTTGCAAAGATTCTGGAAGGATATGATGATGTATATCGCTGGCTTGCGAATGGCGAAGAAGAAATTAAAAAGAAATTCAGTAAAATCCGGTCGTTGTAGTCGGAATAGCTATGGCAGTAACCAGAAGAAAAGCAGTTCATTTCACAGCGTATAACTGTAGATGAACTGCTTTTTTCCATGTAAGGTGAATATTGGTTTATGTGATCCTGTTTACGGATACTGAATCTTAACAGCAGTATAAATATTAGAAGATTTTGACCTGGATGGATGGAAGGTGACACATACATAATCACCGTATTCCATACTGTCGCCAGTAAGGTTCTGAGCGTTTTCTGTGCGGAAAGTATCTGTGGCGCCGTCGTCAGTCTGCACAGTAATCGTATTGGCTGTGCTGCCGATGATCGTTCCGGTTACAGTAAAAGAAATATGTTTGTCATTGATCGTATCCGGGTCTTCGCCTGTCACGGCAATGATGCGGACTCCGTTCAGAGAGTCGGTATCCAGATCTCCGATATATGTTACATTAACATGAGAGCCGGGTGCGATTCCTCCCTTAAAGTAGGCCGGGATCGCAGACATATCCAGGTTGAATGTCGTATCGCTTCCGGCAGGCAGGATCTGAAGGATATTCAGATTCACTCCCTGTACAGTCGCAAGCAGCTGTTTTTCTTTGTTGGCAATCTGTTCCGGAGTCTGCGTAAGCTTTGGATCCGGAGTAGGAGTGGGATCCGGAATTTTGAGATTTTTGAGATCAGAAATGCTGAGTACTTTCAGATGACTGGCATTTAAGGAATCGGATGAACCATCTGAGTTATCCGAAAATTTTCCCTTGAATGTCAGATAAACCCAGTCGCCTGCCTTAATGCCGTTCTCATAATATTGTCTGGTTCCGGTAATCGGGTAGGTGGCGGTTTTGCCTTTTTTTGATCTTATGGTAATTGTATTGGAAGTCAGAGATATGACCTGTCCGTGAGCAGTTCGTTTCTTCAGTCTGTTTTTTCTGTGAAATTCATCCACAACCTTCAGAACGTGTACGCTGCCTGTATCTGTACCGGAGAGCTGTCCTTCATAGATGATGCTGATCTCCTCTCCGCTGATCATTCCGTCTTCACATTCCAGGGTTGCATTTGAAACATTAAATACATAAGCAGCATTGTTCGTGTTCAGGATAAGCTGGCTTCCGGAAAAGTCCTGCAGTGTACCGGAAAGCTCATCCATGTAAACCCGGTCTTTGGTTTCAGCTGCAGTATCAGTATCAGATGAAGAATTAAGTTCCCGGACAGATGTATCTCCGGTGGATGTGAAT
>CAVCYJ010000281.1:0-3625 GCA_963605995.1 Holdemanella biformis
AAAATCAAATGCTATGACAAAGGCTTTAAAACAGCTGGTTTGTCAGCAAGTCTATCATTTATAAAGTTGTAAACTGGTGTTTATATTATATAGAAGGATTTTCTCAGAAAGAGGTCAGTGAGATTCTGGAGATTCCGGAAGGAACGATCAAAAGCAGGCTTTCACGGGCAAGAGATTTTCTGAAGATACAGCTTTCTGATGAGGATGAGAAATCATCGCTTTCAGAAAAAGAAACCAAATGTTAAATGAAATGAATGTACTCTCGCAAAAGCGGGGGCAGAAAAGACTCTGAGAGTGTGTATGACAGGAAAGGGGAAAATGCCATGTTAGAAAATAAGTGGAAAGATATAGCACCGGAAGTGCCGCATGATTTTCATGAGAGGTTTGAAGAGACTCTGAAATATATTGAAAAAGCTGAGATGCCGGGGAAGAGATATAAGAAAAAAAAGATGCGCGTTTGTGTGCTGATCGCGGCAGCAATACTTTGTGCCGGTATGGTTGTTACTGTAGCTGCAAATGAGTTTTTTAAATGGAATGCTCATCTGCTAAAGAGGCTGGAGCCATCAGAAGAGCAGCAGGAGACGCTGCAGGAATCAAACTATATCCAGAATATTGACCAGGCGCAAATACAGAATGGTGTAACCGTTACTTTAACAGATTCCATACAGGATCAGGGATTTTTGTTTGCATTTTTTGAGGTAAAAACAGATGAGAGTATTGTTATGGATGACAATACTTCTTTTGAGGAGATACAGCACTTCATGATTGATGGAACAGAAGTGTATGGAGATGACGAAAATCGACTGGGAAGTCTCAGTACGGGAGTAGGACAGGATACTTTATTAAACGAAGATCAGGATTCTGCACATCTTAAATATTTTAATGTTGTTCTTTCTTATGACAGTGACTATGATCTGAGTAACAGAACAGTTGAAATTTCATTAAAAAATCTTACAGACGAGGGAAATTATTCAGAGGATGGAGTTGTGCTGACAGAGGGAACCTGGAATTTCAAATGGACTCTGGGTACAGTGAAACCACCGGTAAGTCTGGATGTAAATCAAAAATGTGATTTTGGAGGCTATGAAATCACTGTGAAAAAGATGGAGGTATCTCCTCTTTTGTGGTCGCTATATCTTGACTATAATGAGGCTGTGAAAGTATACGAAGATGAAAGAAACAGATTTGAGTATACAGGAACTGATTATGGCATGGATCTTTATGACAGGGTAAATATTGATCAGATACGCTATGAAGATGGAACTGTCGTGGATCTTGATACAACTCTGGGAGAAATCGGCGGCGGTGAAGAAAAACAGGATAAGGAAAATGGAGTCCTGATCATCAGAAACAGTTTTCAGAAACTTGTGGATGTGGACAGGCTTCAGGCGGTGCATTTCGGAAATATCGATCAGTGGATTGAGGTGAGATAGTGAGTTTGTAGTTTTTTTAAAAGATGGAAAAAACGACATTTTCTGCCTGCTTGCTATTTAGTTGTTTAGATGATAAAATCGACTTATAGCGGAAGAACGTGAGTAAGTATTGTTGCAGTTATTCAGCGGTCTGCTATTTCGTGAGGTGCTTTTGTATGAAAGGTCAAAATCCAGAGACATATGTATTATTTTCTGTTAAAGGATATAATCTGAGGTAGAAAGTTGATTGAGGAAGGGAGCGGGCACAGGGATGGATGAGAGATTAAAACTGCCGGTAGGGATTGATAATTTTGCAAAAATCCGCAGAGAAAATTTCTATTATATAGATAAAACAAAACTGGTTGAGCAGCTTCTGGCGCAGTGGGGAGAGGTTAATCTGTTTACAAGACCGCGGCGTTTTGGGAAAACACTGAATATGAGTATGCTTCAGTATTTTTTTGAGATTGGGACAGATAAGACATTGTTTGACGGACTTTATATTTCTGATAATCAGAAACTCTGTGAAGAATATATGGGAAGGTTTCCTGTGATATTTCTTTCTTTAAAAGGTGTGGATGGACTTACTTTTGAAAGTGCAAAATACCGTCTTACTGAACTGGTCAGCAGGGAAGCCGAACGTTTCTCTTTTTTGTCAGACAGCAGTAAACTGACAGAGAATGAAAGAAATATATACAACGCATTGATTTCCCTGCATAATGGAAAGTATGTGATGGATGAAGAGATACTTGTTTCTTCTTTGCGGAGACTGTCGGAATTATTATATAAGCATTATGGAAAGAAAACAGTTATTTTAATTGATGAGTATGACGTACCTTTGGATAAGGCTTTTCAGCATGGCTATTACAGGGAAATGGTATCCCTGATGCGGGGAATGTTCGGTCAGGCACTCAAAACAAATGATTTTCTGCAGTTTGCTGTGCTGACAGGATGTCTCAGGATTTCTAAAGAGAGCATTTTTACCGGACTGAATAATTTTAAAGTGCTTTCAATTACGGATGTCCGTTTTGATGAGCAGTTTGGATTTACAGATGAAGAGGTGAAAAGGCTTCTGGCAGAGTATCATCTGGAGTGCCATCTGGAAGAGATGAAAGAGTGGTATGACGGATATCATTTTGGAGATACGGATGTGTATTGTCCGTGGGATGTGATCAATCATGTGGATCGTCTTTTATGGGAACCGGGAGCAGAACCGCAGTCTTACTGGATCAATACGAGTGGAAATGATCTTGTGAAAAGGTTCATTGATAAAGCTGATAAGACAACCAGGAATGAACTGGAAGGTCTGATAGCCGGAGAGGCTGTTGAGAAATCTGTCAGGATGGAACTGACATATGAGGAAATAGACAGCAGTATCAATAATCTGTGGAGTATCTTATTTACGACCGGATATCTGACACAGAGGGGAAAACCGGAACAGGGTGTTTACTCACTGATCATTCCGAACAGAGAGATACGGGAAGTCTATATTCTCCAGATACAGGAATGGTTTAAACATACAGTTCTGAATAATACAGAACCGGTGAGGGAATTTTTGAAGGCATTAGAATCAGGTTCTGCAGAAGTACTTGAAAAAAGTCTGAACAGAATCCTGACGAATACGATCAGCATTTTCGACACAAAGTCCCGGAATGAAGAAAAGGAGATCTTTTATCATGGAATCCTTTTAGGACTGCTCAGGTGTGAAGCAGACTGGCTTATACAATCAAATATTGAATCTGGGGATGGTTTTGCAGATATCCTGATTGAACCGGAAGACCCGGATGCAGGAATCATCATCGAACTGAAATATGCTCAGACTTATGCAGGATTGGAAAAAGCCTGTGAGAAGGCGATAAATCAGATCCATGAACGGCGTTATGATGAACGGCTGCGCAATGATGGAAGGAATGATATCCTGGCATATGGGATTGCTTTCTGTAAGAAAAAATGCAAAGTGGTGCTCGAAAGAAAATAAAAGTATGGATGCAGAAATGAGAGGTAAATACAGATGCCTCTCATTTTTTCGCTTAAAACTGAATAAAAAAATCCGGTCGGACAGAAGGAGAAAAAAGATTATGACGAAAGACGCATTTATCAGGGAGGCTCGAAATGTGGAAGCCATGATGTATCATATAGCAAAGTCCGTTTTGAGAAATGAGTTACTGTTCACACGCTACTATCCCGCGAGGTGTTTTGGCATGAATATGCCAAAA
>CAVCYJ010000282.1:0-3612 GCA_963605995.1 Holdemanella biformis
TTGCTCTGCTTTACCATTTCCTTCAAAAATATCTTCCGTCTGAACTGCGTGAAATGCCGGGAATTTTGTCTGCTTCTCGCTTTTTTCTTCTGAACGCCCGGAAGTATCTGCTTCTGCCATTTCCCGGTCACGTCTGGCAATATCTGCACAACTCTGTACCTTTTTTACAAATGCAAGTTCCTCCTTATACGGCTGATTATCTGCTTTCTGTTCTTCAATCGCTGTCCGGAGTTCTTCTTTCTCCCGTTTCCATCTAGCTGTTGGTACTTTCCCATTTTTATCCAAGTATTGTTTCAATTCCCGTTCACATTTACGGTAATAATTGATTTCTTTTTTGTGCTGCTGATAATATTTATCCCGTTTTTTCTGAAAGAAGAAATGATTGTACTCATCAATCAATGGTTGGTTTGTCTTTATTACCACTGCCATCTTTTCCAGATTTTCCAATTTCTTTAACTGCTCTCGCTTTTCGGAAATTTCTTTTTTACTGACAGAAACAACACCGTTCAGTTCATCAATCCGTTCCTGCAAGTCATCCATCGTTTCTATCTGATGTGTCTGAAGATAACTGATGGACTTTGCAAACTCCTGTAAGCTGGAGAGATTCTTCCCTTTTCGTTTCATCTCCGCATAGAAATTGGGAAGTGGATGTCTGCCCTGTGTCTTTTTATCATAATAATCTTGCAGGCTTTCCAAAAGTGTAGGGTTCTGTCTGCGATCCAGCTCTGCTTTCATTTCTTCATAAACTGTCTTCATCCACTGAATGGATTCTTTCAGAGAAATAAACATCTGATTGAACTGTCGAATTGCCCTGTTCAGCTCCCCGATGATTGTTTTTATCCCCTTTTTCTCCATTGCCCTAACTTCATATCCCTCATGGATGGTCGGGATCAGGTCAATTCCCTGTTCTTTATAAGAACGGTGATCAATTCTGGCTGCCATGTGGCACTCCCGGAATTTTTCATTTACTTTCTCCGTCCAGGCTCTTCTCCATTCCTTTAAAAGCTCTGGATCATTCCACCCGGTAGTTGAAACAGCATTAAATATATCCTTCCCTTTGGCATCTTTTATCCGGTTTCCGTCTTCATCCAAAACATAATCCCGTTTTTGCTTGTTGCCCCAGCTTCCTTTTTCTGTAAAAGGACGGATTGGAGCAAGTACATGAAAATGTGGATTACAGATTGCCATAGAGCCTGAGCTGTCTCCGACAGAAATGATCCCTGATAATGGGATCACTTCCACGTACCTTGACAATTCACATACGATTGAAATCGAAGCGAAGGGTCTGCTGATCCGCATGAATAACACGGTCCAGCCCATGCTTCTAAAAATCCTGATGGAAGCATTGAAGGAGCCGGTATGTTAGCAGATATCTCAAATGTTGATGCTATTTACATTGTCTGCGGAAGAACGGATATGCGTAAATCCATTGATGGATTATGTGCGATCATCCAGGACCAGTTTTCCATGGAAATCGATCATGCGCTTTATCTGTTCTGCGGACGGAAATGCGACCGGATCAAAGCCATCTTAAAAGAACCGGATGGGATCGTCATGATCTACAAACGTCTGACAGCCCAGGGTTCTTACCGGTGGCCACGGAATAAATCGGAAGTACGCAACCTTACATGGCGGGAATTCGACTGGCTGATGTCAGGCATTGATATCGAACAGCCGAAAGCAATAAAAACCAGCTGAGTTATGTACAAAAAGGTGCACAGAAAAATGATGATTATCCCTTTATTTTCGGCACTTTTCAAGCCTTTTGAACCGCTGTTTTTCTGGGCTTTTCCCCTGTTTTCTGGTATAATGGAACTAGCAAAAACAGGGAGGAAAATGCAGTGTCAGACAGTTCCAAAGATCTTCAGCTCCGGGAGTTGAAGGACATGATCAACGATCTGAGAAAAATGATAAAAACGCTTCAGGAAACTGTTGATGCCGCAAACAAACGGGAAGAAGCACTTATGCAGGAACGGGATAATCTCAAGGCAGAGATCGACCTGCTCCGTAAAAAGATCTTTGGTTCTTCCAGTGAGAAAACTCCTGCTGATTTTCCGGGACAGCTGAATCTTTTTAATGAAGCTGAAAAGGAACAGGACACGGCTGCCGCAGAGGCGGAAGAAACGGACGCTGTCTTTCCACCCAAGAAGCGGAAATCCCGGGCAACAGATGCAGAGCGTTTCAAAGGTATTCCTGTTACCAGGGAATATCTGGATCTTCCGGAAGAAGAAAAGGTCTGCCCTGTATGCAATACACCACTGATAAAGATCGGTGAGGAATTCGTCCGGCGTGAACTGGTATTTATTCCTGCAAAGGTAAAAGTTGTGGAATACTACAGCATTAACTACACCTGCCCGGAATGCAGCAAACATGATATCCCGGTTATCAAAAAAGGAAAGGACGGAAAGCCGCACATGCTTTATGGCATGGCATCTGCCGGTACTGTTGCCTGGGTGATGTATCAGAAGTTCTGCAACAGCCTGCCTTATTACCGTCAGGAAAAAGACTGGAAACAATACGGAGCTGCAATCACCAGGGCAACGATGGCCAACTGGGTGATCCGGAATTCGGAAGCGTATTTCCGTCCGATGTATGAATTCTTTCACCGGAAGCTTCTGAAAAGAGGCTTTGCGATGGCAGACGAAACACCGCTCCAGGTATTGAATGAGCCGGGACGCCGCGCACAGACAAAGTCTTACATGTGGCTTTTCCGCAGCGGGGAAGACGGTGAACCGCCGATCATCCTCTATAAATATGCGGAAACAAGAGCCGGGGATAACGCAGTGGAATTCCTTGACGGGTTCAAAGGTTATCTGATGTGTGACGGTTACAGCGGATACAATAAAGTCCCGGATGCAAAACGGACTGCCTGCTGGGCACATGTCAGAAGATATCTGACGGATGCGATCCCAAAAGGCAGGCAGCTTGATTATGCCCAGCCAGCTGTGCAGGGTGTATTCTATATCAATCAGCTCTTCCATCTGGAAGATGTGATCAAAGCAAAACATACTTCCTTCGATGCTATCAAAAAGGCCCGTCTTAAGAAAGAGCCGCCGATAGTAGAAGGCTTTTTGTCGTGGGTTGACCAGCAGACTCCTGTCCGTGGTTCCAGAATGGACAAAGCCATCACATATATCCAGAACCGCCGTTCAGATCTGACAACCTATCTGGAAGATGGACGCTGCAGCTTTTCCAATAACCTCAGTGAAAATGCGATCCGCCCATTTACCGTAGGCCGCAAAAACTGGCTGTTTTGTGATACTCCGGATGGAGCCCAGGCCAGTGCCATGGTTTACACAATGGTGGAAATGGCAAAGGCAAATGGAGTAAACGTCTATCATTACTTAACCTATCTATTAGAAAAAATGCCAAATGATAGTTTGAATGATGAGGAATTAGAACTCCTTGCCCCATGGAATGAGTCTGTTAAATTAGAGATCCAGAAACGTGCCGATAATGCTAATAACTAATCGTTCATATGTGAATTGCCAAGATACTCCGGTTACTGTAAAGTAGCTGGAGATTTTTTCTGACTATGGCTAAAAATTAAGCGCTTACTAAACTCTAACATGCTCCTGAACGAATCCATATTATAAACGAAGCCCTTAGCTG
>CAVCYJ010000283.1:0-3595 GCA_963605995.1 Holdemanella biformis
GCCTGTCAGATTGCAGAAGGTGGAGGTTATATGCGGGATTACGTGGAAGATGAAAGAGGACGGATCGCGCGTGTGGATTTTGATTTCGTCAAAGATAAGTGACAAAAGAAAAGGGCTGCCCGAAATGAGATGATGATACAGTCCCCTGATGTTCATAATGCCTTCGGGCAGCAGAATGATACCCCAAATATCCGCCGGATGCGGAAATATTAAAAAATATTAAAAAAAATTTTTTGCAATACATTTGTAATAAACTATGATATACTTACTCTGACGCAGCATTTTCGAGATAACCTGTCTGTATAATGTGGGACAGTTATATACAGACAATAATTTTACCGAAAGGAAGAAAATTATGAACAGAAAGTATAAACCGGCGATTGCGGTTGGAGTATTGATTATTCTGGTGGCTGTGATTGGGATCATAAGCCATGTTGTAATGAAATATGTTCCATCCCGGGAGAAAATGGATCTGAACGAGTATTACGGGCAGACCGGGGATGGAGAGATAGCACTGATTCTGGGGACAGAGAAGCTGGATGAACGGGGAATTATTGACGGGGACAGGGTTTATATACCGCTTGATGTGGTGAATACATATCTGAACCAGAGATATTACTGGGATTCGGAAAATCAGCAGATCCTCTATGCAACACCTTCTGAACTGACTTCTGCTGCCGCAGATTCCGGGGCGGGAGGTCAGGTGTGGCTGAAAGATGATACGGTATATCTGGATCTTTCCTATATACAGGAATATACAGATATAGATGCATATATTTATACAGACCCGAACAGAGTCTCAATACAGTATGATTTTGATAATGTAAAGACGGTAAAGGTTAAGAAGTCTACAAGTATACGGTATCGTGGCGGAATTAAATCCAAAATCCTTACTTCTGTCAAGAAGGGAACACAGCTCCGGCTGATCGAGGAACTGGATAACTGGGATCAGGTAGCTACAGATGACGGATATATTGGTTACATAGACAAAAAGAAAGTTGGAAAAGCAGCAGAAACTACTTTTGACAGAGAGTTTGAAGGTGAACAGTATTCCTATCTGACTATGGATGGAAAGGTCAATATGGTATGGCATCAGGTGACATCTACAGATGCGAATGCCTATTTTGCAGATGCGACAGCCAATATGACGGGTGTAAATGTAATCTCGCCTACCTGGTTTTACCTGACTGATACAGCCGGAAATATTGCAAATATCGCAAGTGCGGATTACGTATCGCAGGCACATGAAAAAGGTCTGCAGGTATGGGGACTCATTGACAACTTTACACAGGATGTAAGTACGACAGAAACACTTTCCAGCACATCAGCACGACAGAATATTATCAGTCAGCTGATCCAGGCAGCTGTAAGTGTGGGAATGGATGGTATTAATGTAGATTTTGAATCTCTCAGCGAGGATGCGGGAACTCATTTCATGGAATTCTTAAGGGAGCTTTCCATAGAGTGCCATAAAAATAATCTGGTTCTTTCTGTGGACAATCCGGTTCCACAGGATTTTACCAGTCATTACGACCGTGCGGAACAGGGAAGAGTTGTGGATTATGTGATCGTTATGGGATATGATGAACATTATGTCGGATCTGAGGCCGGTTCAGTGGCATCTCTTCCGTGGGTGGAACAGGGAATACAGGATACACTGGCAGAGGTTCCGGCAGAGCGTGTGATCAATGCGATACCATTTTATACCAGACTCTGGAGAACTACCGGTGGAAATGTGACCAGTGAAGCTATTGGAATGGATCAGGCACAGAAGGTCATTTCCGAGAATAATGTAGAAACCTACTGGGACAAGACGACTTCCCAGAATTATGGAACGTATGATATTGATAATTCCAGCTATCAGATCTGGCTGGAGGATTCTCAGTCTGTTGCTGAAAAAGTAAAGCTGGTATCCAAATATAAACTTGCAGGAGTCTCCGCATGGAAGCTTGGATTTGAGAACAGTGAAATCTGGCAGGTGATTTCTGACAATCTGAACTGATCTCAGGCTGATGGCTATAAAAACACCTTTTGTAACATATATTAACTGTAGTGATCCGAAAGGGAACAGGAAATATATGTTCGGAGGTGTTTTTTTATGAAATATGTCAGGCGGCACTGGATGGAATTTCTGATGACAGGTCTGCTGGTGATAAGCTTTCTGATTCTTTCAAAACAGGCGGCACAGGTGGATCAGTCGGTACAGGCAGACAATGCTGCGGGAGCTGTAAGCAGGGCGGAGAAATCCGAAACAGTCATGGTGGATGCGGGACATGGCGGCACAGATCCCGGAATGATCGGAATCGGAAATCTGGAAGAAAAAGAGATTAATCTGCAGATTGCATTCAAACTGAAAAAAGTTCTCGAAAACCGGGGATATACGGTAATCATGTCCCGTGAGGAAGACAGGGGGCTTTATGAAGAAAACAGCAGAAATCAGAAAACACAGGATATGCAGCAGCGGATCGCACTCATCAGGAAGTACAGTCCTGTATTATGTGTAAGTATTCATCAGAACAGCTATCAGGATTCGGAGGTCTATGGTCCGCAGGTGTTTTATTATGAGGATTCGGCTCAGGGAAAAGAACTGGCTGAACTGATCCAGAGAGAATTGAATCAGGATCTGGAAATAGAGCATCCGAGAACTGCCAGAGGAAATAAAACCTATTATCTGCTGAAGCGAAGTGAAAGTGTGCTGAACATTGTGGAGTGCGGATTTCTGACAAATCCGAAGGAGGCAGAGCTTCTGCAGACAGAAGAATATCAGGAAAAGGTAGCAGAAGCGGTGGCAAAGGGGATCGAGGCATATCTGGAGAAAAGTGTGCAGACATAACATTATACCGGAAATGGCGATGCCGGTGAAAATGTTTAATTTATGTGAACATACTTTTAATAAGCAGGATTTTTTGTTATACTGAAACCGGTTTAACCGAATCAGAAGAAAAAACACGGGGAGAAATTATGCTTGGACTTATATATCTGCTCCTGGCATGTATGCTGGGATATGAGATTTCAAATATACTGATGGAAGAAGGGAAAAGTATTCCGGACATCAACCGTATCTGGCTGATGATCCCGGCTTCTTTCGGAATCGGAACACTGTTACTGACCTGGGCTGTGTATATCATTTCCTGGTTTTTCAGTGTAACCGGGAAAGTGGATGAACCGTTATTATATGGAAATGCCATTGTTATGACCGGAACCTTGCTGCTCATGATATGGATAACTGTGAAGAAACATAAAAGAACAGCGGTGTGGGACAGTGTGGATAATGAATGCAGAAGAATGAAGCCTGTCGGGAAACTGGTGAGTAATAAAAGCAGATTAAAAAAAGAAACGATTCTTTTTGGACTGCTGTCTGTATTTATTACATATATGATGTTCTACGTTTTCTATATCGAAGACGGGATTCTGTATTCCGGTCTGACGGTATATGGAGACTATGCGCCACATACGGCAATGATGCGCTCTTTTTCTATGGGAAATAATTTCCCGACACAGTATCCGCACTATGGCGGGGCTGATGTGAAGTATCATTTCATGTTTCAGTTTCTGGCTGGAAATCTGGAGTATCTGGGGCTGAGGCTGGATTTTG
>CAVCYJ010000284.1:0-3432 GCA_963605995.1 Holdemanella biformis
TTCTGACTAGTACAACGAAAATTAAGTATCTGCTACATTGACGCAGGATGATTTTCTCATATGCAAGGCGGAGGAATGAGGCGTAGCGGTGGCTACGGCGATTGACGACAACGCAGCAGATGAAAAATCAGACAAGTCAATGTGGCGGTTACTTAATATTCGATGTACTAGATCAGGCACAGAAAGATTCCGGGAGCAGATGAGAAAATCGGAGGACAGAAAATGGAATTTCAGGAATTGATCGAGAAGAGGAGAACCGTTCGCAAGTATGCGGAAGTAAATGCTGTAACAAAAGAGGATATCCTGTCTATGGTGAAGGCAGCGCAGGAGGCTCCTTCATGGAAGAATTCCCAGACCGGGCGTTATTACTGTGTACTGTCTGAAGAAATGAAGGAAAAAGTACGCAGGGAATGTCTGCCGGAGGGGAATGCCCTTAAGGCTGAACACGCAGCTTTGGTTGTCACTACATTTGTAAAAAACAGAGCCGGTTTCCAGAAGGATGGAAGTGCAGATAATGAACTGGAGAATGGATGGGGCTGTTATGATCTGGGACTTCAGAATGAGAACTTTGTCCTGAAAGCTGCTGAACTGGGATATGGCAGTCTGATCATGGGACTCAGAGACAGTGAACAGCTTCGCAGGATACTGGAGATTCCAGAGGAAGAGACAATCGTTTCAGTGATCGCAGTAGGCACTCCGGCGGAGGAGCCGAAGCGACCTAAGCGAAAAGAAGTTGAAGATATTGTAAAGGTACTGTAATTCAGGCCAGAAGCTTTTTCAGTGCATCTCCGAAGAGATATTTTCTGTGCATACACAGGGACAGTACCAGAGTGAGAAACTCTGCAACCGGGACAGCGAGCCAGGCACCGTACAGACCGAAAAAGAGCGGCAGGATCAACAGAGCCAGGACAGTGAATACCAGTGTTCTGCAAAAGGAGATCAATGCGGAAACTGTACCGTTTGACAGGGCTGTAAAGAATCCTGAGGAAGTAATATTTACTCCGCTGAACAGAAATCCCACGGAGAAAATCCGGAAACCAACCGAAGCAAGCTGGAAAGTGCGGATATCTTTGGTAAACACGGCAACGATCGGTGTGGACAGAAAGATGGCTGCCAGTCCGATCACAATAGAAGAGACAGATACAAACCGGAAGGAAATGCGATAAATATTCTGCAGTTCTTTCCGGTTTTTTGCGCCGTACTGGAAGCCGATCACCGGACTGATCCCAATGGAAAATCCCAGGTAGAAGGCATTAAAAAGGAATTCACCGTACAGAATGATCGTGATAGCGGCTACCCCGTGTTCGCCTGCCAGGCGCATCAGTACAATGTTAAAAAGAAAAGTAACTACAGCGTTTGCAAGCTGGGAAACCATTTCTGAGGATCCGTTATAACAGGCCTGTTCGAGTTCGCACCAGTGCAGGTGGAAACGGGTAAAATGCAGTTCTTTTTTTGAAAAGAAGAAAAAGCAAAGTCCGGCGATTGCAGGAATGGATTGTCCGATTCCTGTGGCCAGTGCCGCACCGCCGACTCCCATATGAAGGAGGGCGATAAAAACGTAGTCCAGGACAGCATTGGATGATCCGGCGATAATGGTCAGGATAAGTCCGAATCCCGGATGACCGGCGGTGACAAGATAAGACTGGAACATGGCCTGAAGTGCGCAGGCGGGTGCGAATGCGATCACTACGGAAAGATAGGTACGGCAATCTGCCAGCAGGATATCACTGGCACCCAGAATGCGTGAGATCGGGGTGAGGAAAAGCTCTGTCACGATCATGATCGCCAGGCTGAGTATCAGACCGATGGTTACAAATTCCGTGAGAGATTCGCGGGCTTTTTGGGGCTGTCCTTCTCCGAGGTATTTGCTGATGATCGCGTTGCCTCCTGTGGCGAGCATGGTGGCAATGGCAACAACGATGCTTACTACGGGATAGACAATATTGAGAGAAGACAGTGCGTTGCTTCCCGCAAAACGGGATACAAAAATACCGTCTACGATGGTATACATAGACATAAGCATCATCATTAAGACAGATGGTGCCGCAAAGCGTAAAAGGGACCACGGTGTGAAGTGGCGGTTTATAGACATTTCCATAATATTTTTCTCCTGATTGATAGTGTGATGACAAATAGTAAATCTTTCTTGACATTTACAAGTATATACTATAGGGTACCACTGTAGTCAAGTGAAAGATAGCGAGACATACAGGGATAAATGTTACTGTTCACTCTGTGCCAGGTAACGGATAAATTCTATTGTCGCAGGCAATATGAAATGAATTTAACCAAATCAGGTAAGTCCCCTGCTTCAATTGCGAATATCCACTTTGACCTGATAAACTACGAAGTAGTTAGTTGGGGAGAAAATGCAGCAACTGCAGATTGAGAATATATATATATATGTGGAATGGGAGAGAGGAGTTTACATATGGATAGAGAAAAGAAGAAAATCGCATATTATCATCTTCCGGGATTGTTTGAGTTTTATGAGCTTTATCGGGTGTTTCTTCCTTTATTTCGGGAACACAGAGAATTTTTTTATGACTGGTGTCAGATCGCTTCTGTATATGGTGCTCAGGGGGATTGTATCTGGGGCGGCGGGAGAACCGGAGAGGGAGATCATGATCCGGAGGAAGTGCTGGCTCTTATGAATGAATATGGGATTTCTGCGAGACTTACATTCAGCAATTCGCTGCTGCGGGAGGTGGATCTTTCTGACAGGAAGTGTAATGAACTTTGTCGTTTGTTTGAGAGAACGGAGGGGGTTCGGAATGGGATTATCATTCATTCGGATCTGTTGCTTGGATATCTGAAGAAAAGATATCCGGGTTTTTATTTTGTTTCTTCTACTACGAAGGTTCTGAAGCATTTTTCTGAACTGGAGAGGGAACTTGAACGGGAGGAGTTTCGTTATGTTGTTCCGGATTTCAGGCTTAATAAGGAGTTTGGAAAGCTTGGGGAGCTTTCGCGGGAGCAGAAGGGTAAGGTGGAATTCTTGTGCAATGAATGCTGCTGGCCGGGATGTCGGGAGAGGAGAGTCTGTTATGAGGCTGTCAGCCGTAAGAATCTTGGGGAGAGTTTTCCGGAGCATTATTGTACGGCGCCGGATCTGGCAGGGGGATATCGGTTTTCCAGGGCAATGAAGAATCCGATGTTTATCGGGATTGAGGATATTCGGGAGGTTTATCTTCCGATGGGGTTTGCGGATTATAAGATTGAGGGGCGGGGATTGGGCAGTGCGCTTGTGCTGGAGTTCCTGCTGTATTATCTGACTAAGCCGGAATATCAGCTGCGGGTCAGGGAGGAGATTTATTTGGATAATATGCTGGATCTTTTTTGAAGGGGTGGGAAATCTGCTAAAGGGGGACGCAAGCGCCAATAATTCTTTCCGGCTCGGTTTCGGGCCTTAAGAAAAGCTAAGCCCCGGAA
>CAVCYJ010000285.1:0-3416 GCA_963605995.1 Holdemanella biformis
ACTATGGATTTGCGAAATAAGCGTACGTTTTGTGACGTTTTATCAAGTTAGACGGCATTTGATTTGTGACTGTAAAAACTGTTGATAAAATACGGAAAGAACTAAATGGACTAGACTGCCGAAGGCCACAAAATATACAATATTTATAGTAAAAACATCATGTTTTTTTATGTTTCACGTGAAACATTATGTGGCAGGATTAAAATAAAAGTGTTATAATGTCTTTGCATATGTCTGTAGTGATATAAATGTCACACGGACAAAACATAGTAACTACAATGAAAACCTTATAAAGGAGAAATGAAGTTGGGAAGAATTATAGCAGTGGCTAATCAGAAAGGCGGAGTTGGGAAATCAACAACTGCAATTAATCTTTCGGCATGTCTGGCAGAAAAAGGGAAAAAAGTTCTTACAATTGATATGGATCCACAGGGAAATACGACCAGCGGTCTTGGCGTTGATAAAAATGGTGTGGAGAATACTCTGTATGAACTTTTGCTCGGAGAGGCAGAAACGAAAGATACAATTGTAAGGGAAGTTGTTGAAAATCTGGATTTAATTCCGGCGAATATCAATCTTTCCGGCGCGGAAATTGAATTGGTAGGAATTGATAATAAGGAATTTATCCTGAAAGAAATCACAGATAAACTTCGACGCAGATACGATTACATAATACTGGATTGTCCGCCATCATTAAACATGCTGACGATTAATGCATTAACAGCAGCTACATCTGTATTAGTGCCGATTCAGTGTGAATATTATGCCCTGGAGGGACTTTCGCAGCTCATACATACAATTGATCTGGTAAAGGAAAGATTAAATAAACGTCTGAAAATGGAAGGCGTGGTATTCACAATGTATGATGCAAGAACGAATCTGTCTTTACAGGTAGTAGAGAATGTAAAAGAGAATCTGAATCAGAATATTTATAAAACGATTATTCCGCGAAACGTAAGATTGGCAGAAGCTCCGAGTTATGGGCAGCCGATTAATATTTATGATTCAAAATCAACAGGGGCAGAGAGTTACAGACTTCTTGCAGAAGAAGTAATCAACAGGGAGGGTTAGTGATGGCAGGAAGGAAAAACGGTCTTGGCAGAGGCCTGGATGCATTTTTTCCGGACAGAACATCCACTGCCATGGAACCTGCCGGAAAAACAATAACCAGAACAGCTAAAACAGAAAAGAGACCAAGGACAGCCGAGAAGGGGAACGATCAGGTGAAAGCAAAAGGCTCAGATATGAAATCTGGTGCTATGATTGTGAAAATATCAAGTGTGGAGCCGAATGTTAATCAGCCGCGTAAACAGTTTGATGAAGATGCTCTTTTAGAATTATCAGAGTCTGTTAAACAGTACGGCATACTTCAACCACTTCTTGTGTCCGATAAAAAAGACTATTATGAAATTATTGCAGGCGAAAGACGATGGAGAGCAGCAAAGCTTGCGGGATTAAAAGAAGTTCCTGTAATTGTAAAGGAATTTTCTGAACAGGAGTTGGTGGAGATTTCTCTGATAGAGAATATCCAGCGGGAAGATCTGAATCCTGTTGAAGAGGCGATGGCATACAAACGGCTGATCGATGAGTTTAATCTGAAACAGGATGAAGTTGCAGACCGTGTAGGCAAGAGCAGAACAGCAGTAACAAACTCTATGAGATTGCTGAAACTCAGTGGGAAAGTTCAACAGATGCTTATTGACGAAATGATAACTGCAGGACATGCTAGAGCTATCCTCTCAATATCGGACAAAGGCATGCAGGAAACGGTTGCAATGAAGGTTTTTGATGAGAAATTAAGTGTGCGTGAAACAGAATCTCTTGTAAAACGTATGCTGCAGCCACCAAAAACTGAGAAAAAGAGTCCTTTTACTACAGCTGAAGATGCTATATTTGAAAGCCTGGAAGAAAAGATGAAAGGAATCATGGGTACGAGAGTTCAGATTCAGCGAAAGAAGAATGATAAAGGTAAAATTGAAATCGAATATTATTCTAAAGGTGAACTGGAGAGAATCATAGATCTTTTTGAGTCTATTGGTCAGGAGTGAAGCTGGATATGAGTGGCATTTTTGAAAATCTTGGGATTGATTCCGGGATCATTATCATTATACTGCTGATTCTTACTATCTTCCTGTTGGTAAGAAACGTCAGTATGAACATGCGTCTGAGTCGTCTGGAACGCAAATACAAGTTATTTATGAAAGGTTCGGATGCGCAGTCTCTGGAGAAAATTTTTGTAAGAAAATTTGCACAGATAGAAAAACTGTATGAAGCAAAAGAAGAACATGATCATGATATTCTTTTTATCAAAAAAAATGTTGATAAAATGTTCAATAAATATGGCATAGAAAAATATGATGCGTTTGATGATGTAGGCGGTAAATTAAGCTTCGTATTGGCTTTACTGGACAAGGATAATACAGGACTTATTCTAAACGCCGTACATAGTCGAGACAATTGTTTCCTGTATCTGAAGGAAATAGTAAAAGGTGAATCTTATGTCATGCTTAGCCAGGAAGAGGTCGAAGCATTGCGGAAAGCTGTAAATTTCGGCCTGGATAATATAGAAGAGTGATGCGGTAGTCAAAGCGGATATTCGCAATTGAAGCAGGGGACTTTTTTGAATCGCTTGTATCAGGCAGGAAACTTACTGATTTGGCTAAAAAAGAAAAATATGAGTATAATTATTACTGTGTCGACAATCACAAAGATGCAGAAGAGTAATTCTTCATTTACATAAAATATTTCAGGAGGAACAAGATGTTAGACATTAAATTTGTGAGAGAAAATCCGGAAGTTGTTAAACAGAATATTCGTAATAAATTTCAGGACAATAAACTGGAATTGGTAGACAAAGTTCTGGAACTGGATAAAGAAAACAGAGAGATAAAACAGGAAGTAGAGGCTCTCCGTGCAGAGAGAAATAAAATTTCCAAGCAGATTGGTGCGCTGATGGGACAGGGCAAGAGAGAAGAAGCGGAAGAAGTTAAGAAGCAGGTAGCTGTATCAGGAACCCGTATTGAAGAACTCTCTGCAAGAGAAAAAGAAGTAGAAGAAGAACTTCTCAAGAACATGATGGTTATTCCGAATATCATTGATCCATCTGTACCGATTGGTAAAGATGACAGTGAGAACGTAGAGATCGAGAAATTTGGTGAGCCGGTTGTTCCGGATTTCGAAGTTCCATACCATACAGATATCATGGAAAGTTTTGATGGAATTGATCTTGACAGTGCAAGACGTGTTGCAGGAAACGGTTTCTATTACTTAATGGGAGATATCGCAAGACTTCACTCGGCAGTTATCTCTTATGCACGTGATTTCATGATCAACAGAGGATTTACTTACTGTGTACCGCCTTTCATGATCAGAAGCAATGTTGTAACAGGTGTTATGAGTTTTGCAGAAATGGATGC